>JAIRUO010000165.1 GCA_031254385.1 Treponema sp.
GAATTATACGAAACACGAGAAGATGCGGAACGAAGAGCAGAAATAATTGCCAAAGAGCAGGGGATATCGCTAAGGGTTTACCAATGTGGCTATCAAGCTGGCTGGCATTTGACCAAAAATTTGAGTGGGTTTTGAAATACCTGCGTATGCGAGTATAAATTTTTGTTCAAGGAGAACGATATGGCAAAAGGAACTGGTTCACGCGGCGGACATTCCGCCCCCAGAGGCGGCAAGGGAGGTAAGGGCTTTACCCCTTCAAGACCTGGAGGAAACAAACCCAGTACTACGGGGAAGCCGTCCGGTGACGGCAGGGGAAACCTCCCACCTAAAACCGGAGAATAAGGAGGCGGATCATGGAAAATTGCGCCTTCTGTTTTTTTAACAGGGGCGCACTATTTCTCCATAAGCATGAGCTGGACAAAATAGTTTACCTTTTTGTAGTCATCGCACAAAAATCTGAAGCGCCATACATCCTGATGCCGTATTATAGCATGGAGCGCTTATGAGTGATGAAAAAGACCTGAACGAAACCCGTATTAGCTGGCATCCAGCATTTTACGAAGCCATTCAGATGGAACTGGAGGAGTATTCCGATAATCTTGAGTTCATTTTTGAGTACCAGCTAAACACTGAGCCCCTAAGGATAGATGTTGTCATTATTAAGAATCCCAAAGATATTCCCATCAAAAAGAATATCGCTGCCATATTCCGAAAAGAAAATATAGTGGAGTATAAAAGCCCCGAGGACTATGTTTCGGTTGAGGATTTTTATATGGTTTATGGGTATGCCTGTCTTTATGCCGCACTTAAAAAAGTAGACATAACTGAATTAACGCTCACCTTTGTGGAAAGCCGGTATCCAAAGAAGCTGCTTGAACACTTGCAGGGAGTACGCAAATATTCAGTTGAAGAAAAGCCGTCCGGCATATATAGTATTAAGGGAGATATTTTACCTATACAGATAATCGAAAGCCGTTAGCTGTCTGAGGACGAAAACATCTGGCTTAAAGAGCTGTATAACGAACTGGGAGTATCTGAGCTACAACGGGTAAAAGCCGAGATATACAGAAAAGGAAAAGCGGCCAGAGTTAAAGCATATTTGGACGTAATAGCAAAGGCGAACAGGGAAAGCTTACAGGAGGCGCTAAAAATGGGCAACGCATTTGTTGAAGTATTAGAAGAAGTTGCAATAGAAATGGGTTATGTGACAGAATGGGAGGCCAAGGCTAAAGCCAAAGGGCTCGCCGAAGGTGAGGAGAAGAAAGCCGCAGAAATAGCCAAAAACATGCTTAAGAAAGGCTTTTCCATTGAGCAGACTGCGGAATTGTCGGGCATGGATATATTAAAAGTCAAAGCATTGTCTGAGGAATAATAACGCTTGCGCCCCAGCCTATTCCCCAACCCCTTCCTGCTTTGACTCCATGAGCATGAGCTGGATAAAATAGTTTACTTTTTTGTAGTCATCGCCTAGCCGCTGTGCTATGGGGATTTTAGACACCAAGGCTAGTTCTTTCCAGTTCATAATAAGCTCGTAGGGTTTTTTCTGGCAGTCGTCCAGGAGCATTTTTAGATGCTTTCCTATCACAATAAAGAACGGCACCGCACGGTTTATGATGTTCAGGGCCTCTTCGTTTATGTTGTTCACTATTGAGTTAAGATAACGAGCCTGGCTGGGGTCCCTGTCAACACGCACAAGGGCGCCACGCAGACGCGGGCCATTTGTGCCGTCCTCAGAAAGAGTTTCGTCAAGATCGGTTATTTCCGGCGTTATTTCCAGAATTTCGTGATACGCTTCGGACATGGCAATAAAGCTGACATTCTTTGTCCATTGCCCGCGAACCAGAAGCAAATCGGAGAGTTCCTGCATTTCTTTTGTGGCAAAATCCTGAATAAAGGCCAATAGATGATTTAAGGCGGCAGCATAAGTATAAGGCTCCAGGTCTTTTTGAATAAAGATTTTTCCCCTTTCTTTATTGTAGTAAATGAGCCTGGAAGTTTCATTTGTCCCAAATACCGCCTTTTCCAGAGCTGCAATTTGGGCGTTTTTCTGATTGTATACGATGCCGGAAATAACCTCTCGTATTTCCCTTGTTTTTTCAACCAGCCAATCCGCAGAAAGCTGTTCGGGAGGCTGCATAGATGCCTTAAGCTCCCAGACCGGATTTCCAGAAGCCAGCTTTATCATCATGTCGATCATTTTGGAGTTTTTTAACTCCTTAAGGTTTGACAAAAGCCCATTCCATACTTCAAAGGGAATCAGGTCGGTCCCGCCTCTGCAATATTTGAATATTTCCAGTACCGTTCTCCAGTTGTCTTTGGGATCAAAAGACGGCAATACCGAAAGAAAGGCCGCCATGTCCGCCATAATAGTGTCAGTACGCAGGGGTGTAAATTTCGGGGTAATGGAAAAATCCTCCGCTATCTCCGGATCGAATTTCTTTAATATAGAAGGATAATCCCAGGACACAAAACGGTATAAAACCATCATTAAACTGTAGCATTTATCCGCTTCTGCAAGTTTTGGGCTGTCAAAGCCAGTGGTAAGGGCTTCCAGGTCTCTTTCTAGTTCTGCTGTAAATTCGGGCCCGGAATTTGTTTTTCGTTCTGCCACTTTTTCAGGGGTAAGGCGCTTTATTATCTCCATTACGCCCTTGTCCAGGTGCGATTCCAAGGTTACTTGTTTTATTCTAGCCCTGTTTGCGGGATCCTTTAGATACACCCTGGCCGGGTAAGTTATCTTATAAACGCTGTAAAGGTACTGCGCAAAAGACACGTCAGTTTCTTCCTGCCGGATCTTGTAAAATTTGGCAAATTTGTTCTGCTGAATATCTTTGGCTACCTGCTTGAGCAGCACTTGTTTATCATCGCCGCCTTCGCCGCCGGATATAAAAGAGATAACTTTATTGAGTATATTATCATCGGGCATTTTTTTCCCCTGTTCTAGAGTTTATAATAGATTCTATCATTATTTCTCTATAAAGTCCATGTATCTTTTTTACGATCTTTCTGGCCTATAACTGGCTTAGTTTCCCGCTTAAACCTATTTGTCCAGCGCCTTAGCTCATGCGCCGCCCAATTGATGATGAGGAGCTTGAGCCTGGGGAAGTTGCGGAGCTCATCATCCAGTACCGCTTCGGAAATGAACACCTGGACTATGGTATTGCAGTATTCTTCGGGCACTTCCTGAACCCATTTTGAAAGGCCAATTCCGTTGGATTCAACATAAGAAGTTGCCGCAACCTGAAAAGCCTTGGCCTGTCTGTGGAGTTCTGCAAGCTCAGTGTTCTTTTTTGACCGCTTACTGCCAAAAACAGAAGAATAGTGCTCATAAGCCGATTCAATTTCATCCATAGCCAGCATATTTGCATGGGTTTCGTCTGCCAAAAAACGCACCAGAATTTGATAGAACTGGTTCTGAATATCAAGAATACCGGCCATTGCAATAACAACTTCATCCCTCAAATAGGGAGGCGGATCTGCCCCTCGCAGTATTTCCAAAAGGACGGTCAATGAATCGGGCGACCCGTAGATTCCAAGGGCCTCTACCCCCATGATCCCAAGTCTGGGGTTCTTAGTTTTTGCGATGATTTCTTCCACCTGCGGCCTAAAATCATTGTCGCCCAATCTTGCCAGGGCGATGACAGCTTCTCCGGCCAGCATATAGTCTGTTGAAGATGCCATTTCCCGCAGGAGGGGGATGGCAGATGACACGCTATGGCTTCCCAGAATTTGAGCCGAAATATAGGCCGTGGTAAAGGGATTATTGGTGATGTCATTCATTAATGCCTTTTCCGCGTCTTCGTTTAGGGTTTCCAGGGCATTGATGGCCCAAAGGGCCTCCTGCCGAACTGTCAGCCTGGGAGATTTGGCTCTGGTTAAAAGACCCTTGATTGAAAGCTTTGAAGGGGTATCGTGAAGCGCACCCAGCAGGGTTGCCTCTTCTTGCGAATCCCTGGTTTTATTGAGCTTTTCCATAATGGAAATTGCCCGAAGATCCCGGTACGAAAACATTACTTCCAGGGCATCCTTAAAAGGCAGTGCGCCCAGGGGTATTAGCTTTTGCTGAAGGACTACGACTACCACGCCCAACCCAAAGAGAAGTATGTAGAGTACGCGGAATGCCCATAAAGGAGTTAAGCCAATTGCCTTAAGCAAGTCCAGAAAAACGCCGCCAAGGAATGAACCTGTTGTACCGGCAAGACCGAAGCAGAAAAAATAGAGTATCCCCATGTCCAGCATCAATTCTTTGGGGACCAATCCAAAAAAGTAGGTTTGAGCTATGCCTTCTGCCCCGCAAAAACCAAAGTTCATGATAAAAAAGAGAAAGGTTAGATAGAGGAAAATAGTGGCTTCACTCATTCCTGGCGGAAAGAAGATTACAGGCACTATACTTGCAACCCCGATTCCCACACTAATAATGAATATTGGTTTTGCGCCGATCCGGTCTACCAGGAATTTAACCAGGAGCCCTATCATCAATACGCCCAAGCCAGCGAACACCGCATAAAGGGACACCATGCCGTCAGTCTGAAAGAAGACTTCCCTGCTGTATACGACTATAAAAACACGGGAAACCCCCGAAACTAGGGCTACCAAAAAAAGTATTACTATAAACTGCCTCAAAGAAGGGGTAGACATGGCCTGTTTAAATATTGTGATGAATTTTACCCTTTGCCCGCCTTCATCTATTCCGGGATCGGGAACCTTTCTTAAAAGAACACCGCTGGCAATGCCGGTTCCGATTCCTATGGCAAAAATAATGGTATAAAGGAAAAGAGGAGGGTCGCGCCCCAGTAGCATGGCGATGACAAAGCCCGCAAACATACCCACCGCATTGCTAACAATTTGGACCTGCGTTAAATAGCTTCCCCGATCAGGTCCCGATGCCAGAAGGCTTACAACCGGGTTATTGCCAACCATCCCGATCCCCCTGGTAACGTGGAAAATTGTCACTCCTAGCAGAACCAGCCCAAGGGCTGTATTTTCCCTTCCCGCATAGGCCATAAGTGGGGCGATCAGTACGGGGATCATCCCAAAAGCGCGCAGTATCCAGGCGGTACTAAAAATCTTGATAATTGAAAAACGTCTGGTCAGGAGTTTTCCCACAGGCAAAAAGAAGAATGCAACGTACAAAATAGCGTTTAAGAGGCCAATATAAGTGGAAGAAGCATTTAATCTTAACGCAAAGAGGGTAATTATGTTTCCTACTAAAAAACTCCAGGAAAGAGTATTAAATACATTGTAAGAATTAAAGACATCCCTTGCCTTAGCCTGCCGGTAAGGGGAAAGAGAAGTGGCCATAGTTAAAATTCGTCATACTCATCCGCTATCTTAATAGCAAGAGAGTATATAATAAAAATGCCCTGAATTTTATACCTTTTTTGTTATATAATCGCTTTTTAGGCAACGGGCGCAGATTTTTAGGGTAGCCGTTGTGCCCCCAATCTCTGTCTTTACCTTTACCAGATTGGGTTTCCAGGTACGCCGTGTACGGTTTTTGGCATGGCTAACCTTATTACCGGTAATGGTGTGTTTTCCGCAAATATCGCAAGTCCGTGACATACTATCCTTCCTTAGGGTCTTAAACGATATCAATTAAATTAATTAGTGTCAAGGGGTGAATTTTGAAGCGCCATGCAGGGCTATGCCGTATATAGCAGGGGGATAATATGAAAAGGTTAATTCTTTCATCCTGTACCAAAGTATTTCTAGCAGTCCTTGCCCTTCTAGCCTTCATCCTTGCAGGGTGCCTGAGCATTGCCGGGGTACATTATGAACCAGGGGTTTACCAAGGCGTAGGCCAGGGTTATCACGGGACTATAAAGTTGCAGATCGAGCTTTCCGAAGGGGGGATCGAGGACATTGAGATACTTGAGCACGGCGAGGACAGTTTTGCTATTATTGCCCTGGAAGAACTGCGGGAACTTGCCCTGGAAATGAATACCGCAGACCTTGACGCGATCTCCGGGGCAACTGTTTCCAGTAAAGGCTTTTTATCTGCCCTGGAAGAGGCCATGAACGCGGGGATAGCGAAGAAGAAGTAACATAAGGGCATCCTTATAATTTGTTAAAAATATTGTTATACTTTAGCAATGGAAACGACACAAGACAGTTGTATTTTTTGCAGGATCATTAAAGGCGAGATTCCGTCAAAAAAGATTTATGAAGACGATGAGATACTGGCCTTCCATGACATTACGCCCCAGGCGCCTGTACATTTTCTAGTAATTCCCAAACGCCATATTTCCAATATAATGGAAGCAAAGGATGAAGATTCGGCGCTGCTGGGGAAGCTGCTGTTTATGGCCCAAAAGCTGGCAACAGATCAAGGCTGCGGGGAAAAGGGCTTTAGGCTGGCGATCAACTGCAAGTCCGACGGAGGCCAGACAGTTGATCACCTTCACATTCATATTCTTGGAGGACGACAGCTTGGCTGGCCGCCGGGCTGAATAAGGAAAGACAATGTACACAATTACCGTAACACCCCGCTTTGGAGACGTAGATGTCCTTGGACATATCAATAATACTGCCCCGGCCATCTGGTTTGAGCAGGCCCGCAATCCCTTCTTTAGGATTTTTTCCCCTGACCTGGTAATATCCCTTGATACCTGGCCCCTTATCATGGCGCATACGGATTTTGATTTTGTTGATGAGTTACGCTTTGGTCATGACATTGAAATACGCACCGGTATTAGCCGCATTGGAACTAAATCCTTTACCATTTATCACGAAGCCTGGCAGCAGGGGAAGTTATGCGTCAAGGGAAACGCAGTGATAGTGTATTTTGATTTTAACACCAGACAAAGCCGCCCCATACCGGAGGATAAGAAGCAGCTTCTGGCAGAGCATTTGTGGGATATAGGGAGTAGGGAGTAGGGAGTAGGGAGTAGGGAGTAGGGAGTAGGGGACTAGAGGAAAATCTTTAATTCTGCATCTTTATGCTCAAATGACACAGTACATTTTAAGAAGCTCTCCTGTATTGAGGATGTAATGCTGCCTCCGGTACACTCGATTTTTAGTTTTGTCGCGCCATTCAGGGTAAACCAATAATCAATACTTTCACCTGGAATTCCTTCAAGGCATAAGGTAAGAGAAGAATCCCGGCGATTTATGTATTTTACGCTGATGACATCCATGCTGACATGACGGGAGCTTCCTATTAGTTCTATAGAATTTTTTATTTGCGTTAGTGCTATAATTCGGTTTTGAAACGGCTCTGGGGGACTAATACTTAACTTTTCTTTTATTAGCCCAATAGGTTTTTGTTCCCAAAAGTCAAAACCGGCATAGGTTTGCAAGGGGTCAAGATTAAGGTCTTCTAGGGGAATGTTGAGGATCTGTTCCTCAGTACTGGGGGAAGGCCGCAAAATCTGGATCACGGTCCAGGAGCGACCTGATTGATAAAAATGGTTTGCCCAAAGACTGCCATGTACAAGAGAAGGAATATCCTTATGAAGTATAACCATATTCCGGTACTTGTTCATTGGGCTGTCAGCATCCAGCGTGACGGCTTCTGCGCTGATCGATCCTGTCGGGGGCATGGTCTTTCGGATTACTTTCAGTTTCTCCTGGGTATAGAGCTCTGTATCATCGCTGATAAAATAGAGATAGCCGTTCAGTGAGACAAGGGAGGCAAGGGTTTTCGCATGGGGAGTTTCCATTCTCATACAGATATAATCAATATCGTTGCGGTATAAAACGCCGTGAGTAAAATGCCAGCGGGCGGCTTCATTGATCTGCAGCAGGAGCGATTCATTTGAATCGGAAGCGTCTGTTGCAATGCGCATTGCATCGGCAAGGCCTGTATTTGGAGTCAGAACACCCCAGCAGGAAAGAAGGTAATTTTCCTCTCCAATGCCCCTTCGTACCGCTTCCATATACGCACGGAAACGTACAATGGCTTCATCGTTAGAAAGGAAACCTTCCCTTACAGCTAACATCAGCCCGTCATAGATAAGATGCCTTAAAGCGTCCACTTTGAAGTAACGGTAGCCTTTAGCGCCAAGTTCTTTGTAAAGCTCATAAATTTCTTCAAGGGATTCATCCTTGCAATCATAGACATAATCTATCCAGGGGCCTTTCAAAGGGTTCTCCTTCACGATTATGCATCTGCCGCTTTCACGTGCATATTGAGTATTACTAATTGCGGCGTTAGTCCAGATCGCTGGACTCAATCCATGTTTTATTATAGCTGAAATAATACCCTCGTGACCGCCGGGGAATTTTTCATTCGTTTTGAGCCAACCTTCTTTTATGGAAGCAATTCCTTCGCCGGGCATGAGCTGAGTCTGGTAGCCATCATCTACCTGGATATATTGAAGGCCCCAGGGCTTTAGCTTATCCGCAAGAAAGGCCGATGCGGTTTCGATTTTCTCAAGGTTAATATCTTTGTGAAAGGCTTCCCAGGTCGCCCAGCCGCAAATAGAAGCGGGATTAAAACGGCGGTGCCTGGGATTGTGAAATTTAAAACCCAGGTGATCCTGATAATAACGGAAATATACGTTTAAGTAAGCAACACCTTGTTCTAGAACTTCTCCCTCAACACATATATAATCCCTTCCGTTTTGCCGCGTAACAGCATCGCCGCGAAAGTGCCACTTAAACCCATGCCAGGTAATTAAGGTATCGCTGTCAAGATCATAAATGCCATTTACCCCATATATCAGAGGCTTCCCATTTTGTGACAGTATGGCCTTTCCGGGCGCAATCTTATCCTTTCGCATAACCACAGCATCAAGAGGCGTAAATTCAATAATGACCCTGGCAGATTTCTCAGTGGTAAAGACCAACTGCTGCAGAAATGGGGCCGGCATAATGTCCCCGTCAGAAAACCGCTTGTATCCTATTTCTTCCGTTGTATCAAATCTCACATTGATATAAGCTTCGCCCTCAGCCTTATAGAGGAAAGATTTTTTATCTTCAACAACAGTTAAATCAAGATGGCATACCGGAAAGTCCATACCTACTCCAAAAGTTTTAGGATGCAGAAATCAATGCCCCATTTTTATTTTACCGCATATTCCTTGAACAATTTTACGAATAACTTATAGTCATCGTAGCTGACCCCAGGCGGCGTCTGATGGTCAACGCCTAGAATAAATCTGCCGTTTTTTACGCTCGGCATTAGCCGCTCAAACTCAGCCCTCAGTGCAGCCTCGCCCTTGTGCATTATCATTTTGTCGTAATGGCCAAGAAA
>JAIRUO010000246.1 GCA_031254385.1 Treponema sp.
AACCTTGACCAAAACCCTCATTTTATAATAAAACTGTATAACGCTTGGGGATATAGCTCAGTTGGTAGAGCGATTGGTTCGCAATCAATAGGCCTGGGGTTCGAATCCCCATATCTCCAAAAAAAAGTAACACACTGCTGTTTAGGTAACATAACCCAATAACAGCAACATAAAGCCGGCAAAAGTGGGGATTCGAAACGGAGCAATCCTGAGATAAAATCCAAGGCGTGAGCCTTGTAAGGATATAGCGCCGCATGGAAGCGGCGGGATTGCGGAGGCGGGCTGGAAGGGGCGAACAGGATGTGAGCCCCTGGAAGCCGAATCCCCATATCTCCAAAAAGTTTACCTTTTCTAGTTACCTTGGTACTCCTTCTCATCACCACATATCAGGCGGAATTCCGTTAATTTCTTTTTTTTCATAAAATTCGTCAAAATTCGAAGCACTATGCATCCTGATGCAGTAATAGGGTATGAGACAACTACAAGGATTTATGGGTCGCTTATGAGCAACAAGAAAAAACGGGGAAAACAGAAAGAGTCGCCCAACAACAATCGGATATCCTGGCATCCTGCCTTCTTTGAGGCTATCCAGATAGAACTGGAAGAATATAGCCATGCTCTTCAGTTCATTTCTGAATACCAGCTTACCACAGAGCCCCTGCGGATCGATGTAGTGATAATAAAGAAGTTTGCTGATATTCCCATTAAAAAAAATATCGCCGCCATCTTCTGAAAAGAAAACATAATCGAGTATAAAAGCCCCGATGATTATGTTTCAGTAGATGACTTTTATTTAGTTTACGGGTATGCCTGTCTTTATGCAGCGCTGAACAAGGTAGACATTAAAGAGCTGACACTGACTTTTGTAGAAAGTCGGTATCCAAGAGAGCTTCTTGCGCATTTACAGGAGAACCGTGGGTATTTGGTTGAAGAAAAGCTGCCTGGGATATATAGTATTAAGGGTGATATACTTCTGCGAACATAGAGAGTTTACAGGAGGCGTTTAAGATGAGTAATACAACATTAACTTTAGATAAAGTATTTGAGGAAGCAGGTCTTGTCGCAATATGGAAAGCTCGAGGGCTTGCCGAGGGAGAGGCAAGAGTTCAGGCTAAGGGCGAAGAAAAGAAAGCTACAGAGATAGCCCAAAAGATGCTTAAGAAAGGTTTTTCTATAGAACAGACTGCGGAATTGTCCGGCCTGGATATCTCAAGAGTCAGAATTTTGTCTGAATCTGAATGAACAATTCATCTATGTGGAACTGCAAAGCCACACCTAAGACATAATTGAGGTAGTCATGGAAAAACAAACCGCATTTCTAAGCCCAAAATCACTTGCCATCAACGACCAATTCTGGTCGCCCATAATGCAACGGATCAGAACCGTGGTAATCCCCTACCAGTGGGAGGCTCTGAATGACCGGGTAAGCGGCGCTGAGCCTAGCTATTGCATGAGGAATTTCAAGATTGCCGCACAGATGACCCATCCAGAACTTGATTACGGCGTTGCCAATGCACTGGGGCACGGAGGCTTTGTGTTCCAGGACAGCGACTTTGCCAAATGGATAGAGGCGGCAGCTTATTCTCTGGTCTGGCATCCTGATCCTGATCTGGAAAAAACCATGGATAGTGCCATAGATATAGTCTGCAATGCCCAGCAAAAAGACGGTTATCTCAATACCTATTACATTATCAAGGGTCTGGATAAGCGCTTTACCAACCTTAAAGACAATCACGAACTTTACTGCTTTGGCCATTTCCTTGAGGCGGCGCTTGCCTATTTTGAGGCAACAGGAAAACGAAAGCTGCTGGACGCTTTAATTGCCTTTGCCGACTGTATTGACAATTTAATTGGGCCGGAAGAGGGCAAGATTCACGGCTACCCCGGCCACGAGATCGCAGAAATGGCGCTGGTAAAGCTCTATGGTATCACTAAAAATGAGAAACACCTTAAGCTGGCAAAATATTTTATTGATGAGCGAGGACAAACCCCTCTCTATTTTGAAGAGGAAATAAAGAAACACGATAATCATTACCATTGGAAAGACAGTTCTTTGCAATTTCAGTATTATCAGGCGGGAAAACCTGTACGGGATCAGCATATTGCAGAAGGCCATGCGGTGCGGGCAGTATACCTCTACTCCGGCATGGCGGATCTTGCCCGGCTTACCGGAGACAGGGAACTCCTAAAAGCCTGCGAGGCCCTCTTTGAGAATATCTCTAAAAAACAGATGTACATTACGGGCGGAATAGGCCAGTCCGCGTACGGAGAATCATTTTCATTCGATTACGACCTTCCCAACGATACAGTGTATGCGGAAACCTGCGCTTCCATAGGCCTGGCTTTTTTTGCACAGCGCATGGCCGCGCTTGCCTCAAGGGGCGAATACGGGGATGTGATGGAACGGGCCTTGTACAACGGCATCATAAGCGGCATGTCGCTGGACGGCAGGGCTTTCTTTTATGTGAATCCCCTTGAGGTCTTGCCCGAGTCCTGCCTTAAAGACCGGCGTATGCATCATGTAAAAATTGAGAGGCAAAAATGGTTTGGTTGCGCGTGCTGCCCCCCGAATCTCGCAAGGATTATAGCTTCGCTGGGAAATTATGTTCATTCTATTTATGATGAAAGTTCCAATGCGGCTATTTACACGCATCTCTACATTGGTGGTACGGCACAGTTTGCCATAAACGGCAAAAAGGTGAAGCTAAAACTGGACAGCCAGTATCCCTGGGACGGCAAAATCAGCCTCTCTTTTGAAACCGAGGGAAACACGAATTTTATCCATGGATTCCGTATTCCCTCATGGTGCCAAAAATTCAGCGTATCCCTCAATAATGCCCCGGCGGATTATACAATTACGGACGGCTTTGCCGTGATAAAACGTGAATGGAAGACCGGCGATAAACTGGAAATTGTTTTTGATATGCCTGTTACCCTTATGGAAGCCAATCCCCGTGTGCGGCAAAACGCGGGCAAGCTGGCCCTAATTCGCGGCCCCATAGTCTACTGCCTTGAAGAAGCGGACAACGGGAAGGATCTTTTCAAAATTCATCTTGGCTCAGCAAATATTAAGGAAGCAGAAATAAAATACCAGGATAATCTTCTAGGCGGCCTGACCGCGATTTCCATAAAAGCCAAAAAAGAAAAGGATTGGGACGAAGATAGCCTTTACCGCCCTACCGAAAACCCTAGCCTGGAAGAAAAGCAGCTTCGTTTCATACCGTACTACGCATGGGCCAACCGAGGCCCAGGCGAGATGGCAGTGTGGATTAACAAGTAAAATGATTCAGGAAAAAGCGCTGGTATTGTACAAAAATCGTCCGGCCATAGTTAGCGGCGCAGAGGACGGTAAATTTGTAATTTACCTTTTGGATATAGGCGAGAAATCCGCACAAAAAGTCAGGGATAAGGATGTAGAATTGTTGCATCCCGGCCCCTGCAACAAGGCGGACTTATCCGGAGCTGGGCCAGCCGGGGATGCGCGTTCGGCATGGGAACTGCTGACAGGAACCGGAGAAGAACTGGCCCTAAAAGAGCTGTCAGAATTAATTTATGAAGAGTATAGCCCTAAGACAGCCCTGGAAGCCTGGAAATTGCTGGAAGATAATCATTATTTTATTGGAGATATTCATCATATAAAGGCCAGATCCGTAACGGATTTAGAAGCGGAAGAGAAAAAACGAAACGCCAAAGAGCAAGAAACAAAAGATCGGGATGAATTTCTTGCACGTTTAAGAAAGATAATTTCTTCCAAAGGCGAAATAGCCCTGCCAGAATCTGATCGGCGTTTCTTGCAGGACGTAGAAGCCCTCGCCCACGGCCACAGCGACAAAAGCCGTACCCTCAAGGAACTTGGAAAACACGAAACCCCTGTAGATGCCCACCGTCTGCTCCTGGCCTGCGGCGCGTGGACCATGTGGGAAAATCCTTATCCTTCAAGGTTCGGTCTGTACTCGGGTTCCGCCAAAATTATTCCCCCGCCGCCGCTAGAAGAAGATCGCGTTGACTTGACCGCACTTCCGGCCTTTGCCATTGACAGTCCCTGGAGCAATGATCCAGACGATGCAATTTCACTGGAAATCTCGCCCGAAGGCGGTGGCAATGAAGGGCGTTTTATCCTCTGGGTTCACGTGGCTGATCCTGCTTCTTCGGTTACGCCGAACAGCCCTGCCGATCTGGAAGCGCAAAACAGGGGCGCTACCCTTTACCTTCCAGAAGGCAGTTTAAGGATGCTTGCGCCAGAGACTCTGCCTTACTTTGCTCTGGGCGTTCAGGAAACTTCACCAGCTTTATCATTCAAAATGATTCTGAATCCTGATCTTTCTATAGCCGAAACCCAGGTAATCCCGTCTCGAATCCGGGTAACCAGGCTTACTTACGAAGAGGCTGATACGCTTGCGACAGAAGCCAAGACAGAGGCCGGAAAGATTCTGTCCCGGCTACTTGTTTTGGCAGAAAAAAACATTGAACGCCGCCTGGATACCGGCGCGGTAATGATAGAACTGCCCGATGCACACATTAGCGTTCAATTAAAGGGCCATGATAATAAAGTTTCAATTGAACCTGTGCCTTTAAGTCGTTCTACGGACTTAGTCAGGGAATGTATGCTCCTTGCCGGAGAAGGCGCGGCACGCTGGGCTGTAAGAAATAAACTGCCCTTTCCCTTTATCAGTCAGGAGGCAGGGGAGCTCCCCAAAACGCGGCTGCCCGGGCTGGCCGGGGCCTTTCAGCTTCGCAAAAGTATGCGTCCCAGGACCCTTTCAGTAAAGCCTGGCGTGCATTGGGGTCTGGGCCTGGATATGTATACCCAGGTAACAAGCCCATTAAGGCGTTACACCGATCTACTGGCCCATCAGCAAATTCGTTCTTTCTTAAAGGGAAATCCTGTATTAAGCGAAGAAGAAATAACCCTGCGTATGGCTAAATCAGAAGCCGGTACTGCTATGACTGTAAAGGCCGAGAGGGCTTCTAAGTTGCATTGGACTGCCGTTTATCTGGCGGATCGGGTTGGATCAGCGTGGGAAGGCGTGATTCTGGACAATCAGGGCAACAGGGCTATGGTCATAATACCGGAACTGGGTATGGAAACTCAGGTTCCCCTAAAAAATGGCGAACCCAATGAAAAAATCAACCTGAGTTGCCTTTCAGTCAAAATTCCCGAAGGGGAAATACTTTTTACTGAAAGCTAAAGACTATGCCTCCCTTGGCCTGGAAAAGGACTTTGTCCGGGTTTTTCATAGGTAATACGCTCCAGGAAAATAAGGGCATTTCCCCTGCCAGGAATATTCTAATAAGAGGATTGATAACGTACCCCGCTTCCAATCCCAAGTAGAGATATTTTAGCTCATCAGTAGAATCAGTAATCTGAAAATAGCTACGCTGCAAGCTCGTATAGCCAATATCCAGCCGGAAATTAAAGGAATTATTCTTCGCAAAAATATCCGCCCTAAAGAAATACCGGGTTTGTATATCTTTTAGGATCAAGTCTGATTCCTTTTGGATAGTAAAACTCTTGATCTCCACATTTAATGAACAGATTACATTGGGAACCCAGAATCCGGCTGTCAGAGTCCCGCCCCTTTGGGAATAAGTTCCCGCAGTGCTGATGCCGCCAATGGAAGAAAAAGCTCCGACCTTTGCGAAAAAGACCCCTGGAAATTCGAGGCCAAAAGCTACGGATAATCCTGGATTAAAAAGCT
Source organism: Treponema sp. (assembly GCA_031254385.1). The sequence continues at coordinate 5,700 of JAIRUO010000246.1, forward strand.
CTTCTTTGGCATTAAAGACACCTATAAAAGGGCCAAGTTCTATACTGAAAAAGCTAAATCTTAATCCTGTATTGGCAAAAATCCGGTTTCCGAGTATGGAATCTCGCTCAAATCCCCCTGAATAAAAGACAGTATCTCCAATTTCTCCCGAAACTACAGTCCTGATTAAGAGCTGAAGCGAAGGCTCAAAAGCCTTATCAACATGCTTATCAGTATTCCCCTGATTAAAGAAAAAATTCCCCAGACCGCCGGATATCTCCAATTCTATTGCCTGAAGGGAACCTATGCATAAAACAAAAACCATTATCAGTATGAGTTTATTTTTCATTTTCACGCCTTAAAATCACTTTCACTTATATATATTATCGTGTTTGAGCAACCTAAATAAAGGGCAGAATTCAACAAAATTCGCGCATATATTACATTATGCCCTATTTCCATCTTGACGTAAGTTGAATTGTGCACGATTATTAAAGTATAATGAGTGACTATCTTGATCCCAATAACGAGGAGCTTTTAAAGGACTTTTTCAGCGAAGCCCAAATGCAGGTTGACACGCTGGAGCAGAATGTTCTTGTCCTTGAAAGCGGAGGCGCAAATAAGGACGCAGTAGACGAAATCTTCCGCGCGGCCCACACCCTCAAAGGCGGTTCGGCCACTGTGGAGATGATGGAACTGTCCCATTTTACCCACCTTGTGGAAGACGTATTTGACGCCATACGGTCGGATCAGCTGGCAATAAACGAGGATGTTGTAGATATCCTCCTTTCGGCCATTGATGTAATAAAAGCAATGCTCGGCAAACGCATGGAAGGGGCCGTTTACCAGGAAGACGTGTCGGAAATCGAGAGCAAACTTTCCGCCCTGCTTCCGGCAAGCAGCAAGGGCAAAAAAGGCGGGGCTACGGCCAAAGCTCCTCCTCCAAAACCAGTGGTTGCGGCTCCTGTAGCAGCCGCTCCGCCTCCCAAGGCCCAAGTCGTTGCAGGGGATCTTTCGGAAGATGAACTGAACGAACTCAGAGAAGCTGTTGACGGCGGCATGCCAATCTATAAGGTATCGGTCCGTTTTGATGAATCTAGCCTGATGAATACGGTTGGAGGCATCCAGGTTTATGCGGCTCTTAAGGGTTTTGGTACGGTTTTACGGACTGTTCCTGATTTTGAAGCCCTGTACGAAGACAATTTCTTCCCAAATGTAGTCTATTATTTTGCTACACAAAGATCGACCGATGATATTCGCAGAGCGGTGATCATTGGCGATGTATCTTTAGGGGCCGATATCCAAGATCTTGGAAAAGCCGCTCCTGCTGTTGCGGCACCGGCACCACGGCCCGCTCCGGCACCGGCACCTAGACCGGCTGCTGTTGCGCCTGCCGCGCCTGTCGCCGCTCCTGCTGCTGCACCTAAGCCAAGCGCTACTCCGGCAGTCGCTCCCCCTGCGCCGGCTGCCTCGGCTGCCTCAGCCGCCGCGTCTGAAGACGCGAAAAAGGCCGGAAAAGAAGCCGGCTCAATACTGCGGGTAGATTCCAAGCGCATTGACGATCTTCTAAACTTGGTCTCTGAAACGGTTATTACCAAGGCAACCTTTAACCAGATTAATAACCAGTTCAACGTGATGATGACTGAGCTTCACGCAATTGAATCAAGTTACAGGGATAAGATAAAGAATCTTTTTGACAGCCTTCCCGACTATCTGGAAAGAATCCAGAGTGGAAAATCAGTAAAGGATGTTCGTAAAGAGATTGGCGAAGAATACGGGGACATATTCACGGTTTTTGATGAATTTGAAGCAAGCATGAAAACCAATGTGGGAAAATTCCGCTCTACTTCCCAGAACCTTGGCCGTATAACCGGGGAACTCCAGGAAGGAGTCATGCGTATCCGCATGGTGCCCATTAGCCAGATTTTCAGCCGCTTCCCACGGCTGGTCAGGGATCTCTCCAAATCCCTTAACAAGAAGATTAACCTGGTCATCGAAGGTGAAGAGACAGAACTTGACAAATCCGTTATAGAAGACCTTCTGGACCCAATTATGCACTCGGTGCGGAATTCCATTGACCACGGTGTTGAGTCCAAGGAAGAAAGACTTGCCGCTGGCAAACCTGAAGAAGGCATGGTTCTCTTAAAAGCCGCCAACGAAGGGAATATGATCATTATCGAAATCGGCGATGACGGCAAGGGTATTGACGTAGAGTCAGTAAAACGCAAAGCAGTAGAACGCGGGCTTATAAGCCAGAACAAGGTTCTTACAGACGTGGAAGCTTTTAACCTTATCTTTGAACCTGGTTTCTCTACAGCAAAACAGATTACCAGTATTTCGGGCCGGGGTGTCGGGCTTGACGTTGTACGCCGTTCCATTGACAAGCTCAACGGAACCGTAAACGTAAC
>JAIRUO010000292.1 GCA_031254385.1 Treponema sp.
TTCTGTTTCATTTCCTCGACCTTTATACCAAAAAGGCGAAGGGCTTCTAGGGTCATATCCACATAAGGACGTGATTCCAGGACTTCTGTTATGCGAATCAGGCTGTCGCCTTCGAGCAGGGGGAGGGCGAACAGCAGGCCGCTGATAAATTGGGAGGAGATATTTCCGGGTATGGTGTACTCCCCGCTTTTCAATTTGCCTTCGCAAGTCAGGGGGGACGATCCGGGCGCGGAAAGGGTGCAGCCGTGGGCTTGCATTTCCTCATACAGCCCAGACAGCGGGCGGCTAGGCAAGCGGCCCTTCATGTTGAACGATGTCCGCAAACCCAGAGCTCCGCAGACTGGAAGCAGAAACCGGAGCGTTGATCCGCTTTCGCCGCAATCCAGAATATATTCCGTGTCTCCGTTCCCAGTCCTCCGGTCCCCTAGTCCCTTCGTCCCCGGTCCCCTAGTCCCTTCTTTTACAATAAACCCGTCATTTTCATATTTTACCACCGCGCCCATAGCTTCCAGGCAGCGAGCGGTTGCGTCAATATCCTCTGAGCGTTCCGGGCAGCGGACAAAACATTCCTCTTGAGCAAGGGCGGCGCAGATCAATAGGCGGTGGGCTGCGGATTTAGACGTAATAGCTTTAACTACGCCGCCTTGTACTGGTTTAGTTATCATAATGATCATCTTAATCCGCCCCTGCTTCCAGACCCAGACTCAGTAGCTTCTCCAGTTCATCCACACGGACTTCCTGTAAAACGCATCTTCCGATTTCAGCAGGGAAAACCATTGTTAGGCTATTCCCCTCTCGTTTTTTGTCAGAAAGGCAGGCTTGGGCCAAATCCGCCGCGTTATAAACCGTATTGATCGGTAGCTTATAAGAATTAAGCATACTCAGCATGTCGCGTGCGCATTGCGCGTTACAAATGCCCATTCGGGCGGCTGCCCGTGATATTATTGCCATTCCGGCACTCACAGCGCTGCCGTGGGTGGTTTCGTATTTACTGAGCAATTCAATTGCGTGTCCGGCGGTATGGCCAAAATTGAGCAGCTTCCGCGATCCGGTCTCGAACTCATCTTTCACGACTATATCGCGCTTGATTTCAACACAGTGAGCGATTACGTTTTCCAGTTGCGTATTAATGGGCGTTTCAAAAGATTCAAACAAAAGCTTGTCAGCAATTGCGCCGGTCTTTATTACTTCGGCGCAGCCATCCTGATAAACTTGAGGGCTCAGTGTGGAAAGCAGGGAAATGTCGCAGATCACAGCGTCTGGTTGATAAAACGCACCTGCAAGATTTTTCCCTGCCGCCAGATCAATGGCGGTCTTTCCGCCGACCGATGAATCCACCGCCGCAAGTAGGGTGGTTGGCAGTTGTGCGAAATGTATTCCGCGCATATAGCAGGCCGCAGCGAATCCAGCCAAATCCCCGACAACGCCGCCGCCAAGGGCAACTACCAGGTCCTTTCGCGTGAATTTTTCTTCTGCCAGAAAGTTAAGAATCGATAAAAAATTATCTCCGTTTTTGGATGCTTCTCCGTGGGGAATAACATAAGGTGCAACACGATACCCGTTAGTCGCAAGAGAATTAGTCAGCCTCCCGGCATATAGTGCCGCTCCAATGTCGTCCGTGATAATGGCGGCTGACTGTCCTCCGGCTACATTTCTCAGAATAGATCCAGCCTTATCCAATAGACCTTCGCCGATGGTGATTTCATAAGTTTTAGAGGCGTGCACCGTAATCGTTCTCATTCGCTGTCCACTTCTTTTTTTATACGGCTACCTTCTTCCAGCAATTCTATCAATCCGGCAGCGTCTTGCGCGTCAAGGGCGTTACGGTAAAGGGAGACTGCTTCTATAAAGCTGTCCAGCTCATGAATAAGAAAATCTCTGTTTCCCATAAAAAGCTCCGTCCACATACGCGCATCTAGCCGCGCAACGCGGGTCAGGTCTTTATAGCTCCCAGCGGAGAACCCTTTATGTTCTCTGGCAGTTGGGCTCTTAATAAAAGCATTTGAAACCAGATGGGCCATCTGTGAGCTAAAGGCAATCATCTTATCATGCTTTTCTGCGGTAGTAACCGTCAGATGGCCAAAGCCAGCCGGCTTTAACAATTCCTCTATGCGCCCAAACAAAGTCGCATCATCATAAACGGGCGGCACAAGTATCATAGACGCGCCGTGAAAAAGGTTGGCCCTGCTGTTCTTAAACCCCGCCTTGTGACTGCCAGCCATAGGGTGGCCGCCGACGAAGATAAATCCGTATTGTTTTGCCAAGAGGAAGCACCTGTCGCAGACAAAGCGCTTGATACCGCAGCAATCAAAAACAGCAGTATTTTTGCCAATGTGCGGCGCGGCGTTTTCAAGATACCTTACCGCAGTTCCGGGAAAAACCGCGATAAACAGCGCATCGCATAAAGCGGTGGCACTTTCGTCTAACACTCCGTCTATAGCGCCGGAAAGTTGCGCAAAACTCTGTATTGCGCTGTCTATGTCGAAACCGTAAACCTTGTGCCCTTTGTCGCGGTAAGCCTTGGCAAGAGAACCGCCAATCAGCCCCAGGCCGACAATCCCGACCGTCATTCCGCAAGCGCCTCTCTAATCCGGCGTATCTTTTTTGCCACATCGCCGAATTGTTCAGGCGTAAGGGACTGAGCCCCGTCGCATAGCGCATTGACAGGATCGTTATGCACTTCGATCATAATGCCGTTCGCGCCCGCCGCAGCCGCAGCCATAGCCATAGGCTTTACCAGCCGGGCAATGCCTGAAGCATGGCTGGGGTCGACGACTATGGGCAGGTGGGACAGTTCTTTCAGCATAGGCACTGCCGAAAGGTCCAGCGTATTGCGCGTATAAGTCTCAAAAGTGCGTATCCCGCGCTCGCAGAGGATGACATTGTGATTCCCCCCGGACATGATGTATTCCGCGCTCATAAGGAGTTCCTGCAAGGTATTGGCCATCCCACGCTTTAGCAGAACCGGCTTGCGGGTCGTGCCCAGTTCTTTAAGTAGCTCAAAATTCTGCATATTGCGCGCACCCACCTGGATTATGTCTACCTGCTCAAACATGGGCAGATGGTTCGCGTTCATAATCTCCGTAACAATGGGCATGCCTGTTTTCTTTTTTGCCTCTAAAAGCAATTCAATGCCGTCCGCTCGCAGCCCCTGAAAATCGTAGGGCGAAGTACGGGGCTTAAACGCGCCGCCTCTTAAAATAGACGCGCCACTTTCCTTTACGCTTTGCGCGATAGCCAGTATCTGCTCCGATGACTCCACCGAGCAGGGCCCGGCAATCAACTGAAAATGAGGCCCCCCGATTTTAAGCCCACCAACTTCAATAATGCTGTCGTCCGGGTGAAATTTGCGGTTCGCGCTCTTAAACGGCTCGGTAATACGCTTTACCGACTCCACCATATCAAGACCTTCCAGCAGTTCCGTATCAATCTGCCTTGTATCCCCAATCAGGCCAAGTATGGTTTGAAACTCGCCCTTAGAAATATGTACCTTTAGCCCCCTGCCTTCCAGCCATACAGTGAGGTTTCCAATTTGTTCTTCTGTCGTACCGGGTTTTAAGACCGCTACCATATCGCCTCCAACCATTTCTAATTATTCGCCTTTGCATGGAAATATATCTTAATGAAAGACAGTTTGTCAATAAATAATAGGGGTTAGGGATTAGGGCTTAGGGATTAGGGCTTAGGGATTAGGGGTTAGGATTTAGGGATTGGGGAGTAGGGAAGAGAAGGGGGTACAAAATCAGCATGGATACATCATATAATAGGGTTACATCATGAAATTGAAATGGTACGGGACAGCCTCAATACTGCTTGAAAAAGAAGGGACGCAGTTGCTTTTTGATCCGTTTCTTTCGTTAAATGGTACAACCTTCAAGCCCTCAATAGACGATTTTGCGGCAGTTAAAAACATATTTGTAACGCATGGCCATCTCGATCATATAATAGATATTCCGCTTATCGCAGAACGGGGCGGCAATAAAGCCACAGTCTACTGTACTGCGACACCATATAAAGTATTGACTTCAAAAGGAGTAGCCAATGAACAAATCCATAAAATTGCGCCCGGAGATGTTCTGAATATCGGATCATTTGAAGTTCGAGTATTGAAAGGCAAGCACATCGAATTCAACAAGGGCTTGATATTGAAAACTATCCTCAACCCACGTGTCCTTGCCTACCGCGACAATTTGATGTTTATAAGCAGAGAAAACAAAGTCTGTATTGAAGCCGGAGAAACCGTGGTTTTTGATATATACTCTTCCCAAGAGCATATCCTTTTATTGGGCAGTTTGAATTTGGACGAGCATACAGAATACCCTACAGGTGTTGACTTGCTCATATTGCCGCTACAGGGGCGTTCTGATATTAGCAGATATGCTATACCGTTTATTGATCGCCTGCTTCCAAAAAAAGTATTGCTGGATCATTTTGACGACACCTTCCCGCCTATATCTTCCGCTGTCGATACAGGATCGTTTGTCAAACTCCTGGCAGAAAAGCATCCGAGCATTACGGTCATAAGTACGCGGGCAGGCAATGAATGGATTAATATATAGGCAAGCAGGCTGTCATCTTGCTGGAGTTTATGGATATAGGAGGAAAATAATGAGTAATATATTTTCAAATAAGTTCATCGCTGATGAAAAGAATCTTGCGTTGTTGAAAGACACAATGTGGGGTCCCAATGCCATACGACAGGCTGAGGAATTGGCTTCGTATTTCACAATCACTAAGGATATGCGAATCCTTGATTTAGGTTGTGGATTGGGCTTGTCATCGCTGTACTTGGTGCAAGCACATGGCGCAGAGGTTTTTGCCACCGACCTATATGCTGACCCGACAGAAAATCATGAGAGATTTCAATCCCTCGGCATTGCGGATAAAATCGTTCCGATGATGCTAGACGCAACGCAGCCCTTGCCTTTTGCAAAGGGTTATTTCGATGTGATTTTTTAAGTTGGCGCATACAACATATTTGGCGATAACGAGGAAATGCTGCCAAAGCTTATTCCTTATGTAAAAAAAGGCGGCTATATTGCGGTGGCATTCCCCGGATTGAAGCATGATTTTGGCGACAATGTTCCGCCAGAAATGCAACCGTTCTGGGCTGTTCCTGATGTTGCAAGATGCGTCCGCGGCATTGAATGGTGGAAGGACTTGTTTAGCAAAGCAGAGGGCATAGAAATTGTAAACATCAGCGAAATGGCTTGCCATGATATCGCTTGGAAAGAATACCTTGCAAAACTTAACCCTTGTGTTGAAGAAGAGAAATGGGATTTGGATATGATGATCGCAGAAGACGGGAAGTATTATAATACAATCCAGTTGATTGCCAAAGTCATCTGAAACGGTGCCAGGCACCTTTGCGTAACAATCCTGTTATATGCAGTGTGCCTTTATTTCTTTATTTTTTTTAAAATTCAAAAATATTTTCTATTGAATAATTAATCTATCCCGATCTGTACTGACCATAACTATTAAATATTGCCTTTGTGATTTTTTTCCAATTATGTATATATATCTATTTTTGGACACATTTATTTGTTTTATTTTATTTTTATTAATACTACCTATCTTACTTCCATTACGATAAAAAACTTCTATTGTTTCATCTGTTTTGTTCTCTACATATATTCGGTAATGATAGCCTAAAACACCATCCTTATCATCCGTCTCCCAATAAGACGCAGTATCCACACCAAAAATAGAATCAAAAAGGGCAACACATGAAGAGAGCATTATTGATATAAGAAAAATAAATACCCATAGTTTTTTCATATAATATGTCTCCTCAAAATTGGATATTAAAGAATACTCTAGATACCCCAAGTTTGTTTAATTTTCCTATATTTTTGATAATTTATCAACAAAAATTACAAAAACTTTTTTTTATCAAATTTACCTTTACCAATGTGCTATTTAAAGGTTTCCAATTTTTTATATTTTATTCCTTATCAAATACCATTTTATTAACATTTTTGGGCACATTGCACATAACGTAAAAGTTGTAACCCGAGCCGCTTTAGCGGCGAAGCGTATACAATCCTGTTATGCGACGTTTTGGCTGATTTTTGCTAGTCAATATTTCTTTGGTGTTATTAAAATAGTATTTTACACTTATCACTTTTTTCAAAAATAATTTGTTTTACTGGATATTCTTTTATAATTTCAAAGCCAAGCCTTTTAGCCAAACATATAGAACTTTCATTGAATTTATAACAATCCCATTTCGGTAATAAATTCCTGGATAAGCATTCATTTATAAACCTTTTTGATAATACCTTTCCAAGGCCTTTATTTCGATAATTTTCATTTGTTACTATATCTATCTCCACCTCATTTTTATATACTCCAGCGCTAAAGATTAAACTTGCAATCACATTCTCAAGCGATAAAAAAAAGCCAAATCCTTTTTCCAAAAACATTTCTATACTATCCCAAAAATTAGTAATTGGATTATGATTTTGAACAACCATTTTTTCTACATTATTTTCATTAATTTTTTCTATTTTGTAATAAGCCTCTATTTCGGGCAGTTTTGTAAATATGCTTCTATTAAATTTCCATTCATATCTGGGAAAATCATTAGTTTTTACAGAAAAGTTATTTTCAACTATACTTTCCCATTTTTCATCAAGTCCCCACCATATATACTCTTTACTATTATGTTCTCTAAACAATTTAGTTGCATCATTAATTAGCTCTCCATTGTCTATGTAATTACCAATGAAATAAACCTAGTTTAAACGGTTTACCACAAGTGCATTCTGTTTTGTTTCATCAATATATATGTTTCCATCGATATCTTTATTGATTGTTGAAATCAGTAACGGGTAAAAGCCATTTGAGGAATTTACTAGATCCATTATTTCGGCATAATACTCTTTTCTTAGTATCATCTAACCTCTCCTGACAATTATTTTATCCATCTGTACATTATTTGTCAATCTTTTCTTACAACAAATTCCAGCCAAAATGTCGCATAACGTAATTTATATGACACTGTTAAAATCTAGCGGTTTTTATACCCTATACTTTATATAGGGCCACCACTATATGTTGTGGTGTTTGTAATTAGCACCACGAGGCAAAAACGGTGCCAGGCACTAGGCGTTGCCATACCCTGCGGGAAACGAAGAAGGAAAGGAACGCGTCCGGATACTTGCAGACGGTAGGCCGGTATGAATGCGAATCGTGCAAATACTGCCGGCTCAAGCGGCAGTGCACCACCGCCAAAGGGAACCGGAGCATTAAGTGCAACGAACGGTCGCTGCGGTTGAAGCGGAAAGCCCAGCGAATATTGGAAGACGAACGGTACAAGCCATTGCGGAAGCAACGGGCGGTTGAGGTGGAAACGGTATTCGGGCAGATCAAGGGAAACCAGGGCTACCGGAGATTCCTGCTTCGGGGCATGGCGAAAGTCTCGACCGAGTGGGGCCTGCTCTCCCTCGGGTACAATTTGAAGCAGATATATCGGTTAAGCCGGAATAA
>JAIRUO010000009.1 GCA_031254385.1 Treponema sp.
TTTTCATGATATCGTAGGTTTCGCAGATAAGCTGCATATCGCCGTATTCAATGCCGTTATGAACCATTTTGACAAAATGGCCTGCGCCGTTCTCCCCCACCCAATCGCAGCAGGGTATACCCCCCTCGACTTTTGCGGCTATGGCCTGGAGTATGGGCTTAACAATGGGCCATGCGGCAGGAGAACCGCCTGGCATAATCGAAGGCCCTGTGAGCGCTCCTTCTTCGCCCCCGGAAACGCCTGTTCCAATGTAGAGCAGCCCTTTTGATTCAACATAAGAAGTACGGCGTATAGTATCCAAATAGTTAGAGTTACCGCCGTCAATGATTATATCGCCGCCTTCAAACACAGCAAGGAGCTGCTCAATGGTGGAGTCTACCGCTTCGCCGGCCTTGACCATGATCATGGCTTTCCTGGGCTTGCTCAAGGCTTGAGCAAATTCCTTGAGATCATGACAGCCCTGGATTTTCTTTCCCGCTCCCCTGCCGCTGATAAAGTCATCAACCTTGGAAGCTGTACGATTATATACCGCTACGGAAAAGCCCTTGCTTTCCATATTAAGAACCAGATTCTCTCCCATTACCGCAAGCCCAATCAGGCCAATGTCACAATTTCCCATGTTGCCCTCCTAAACACCAGTATATAGCATACGCGGAAAAAAAGTAATATCATGATTTAATGAAGCAGGCCGTGGATTTAGAAAAAAACCGCTGTTTATGGTGTTTAACTGACGCTGATTACATAAAATACCACGACAAGGAATGGGGCAAACCGCTCCGGAACAGCAAAAAACTCTTTGAATTCCTGATACTGGACGGGGCCCAGGCCGGCCTTTCCTGGCTCACCATACTAAAGCGCCGGAATGGGTACAGGGAAGCCTTTGACGGCTTTGACCCTGAAAAAATGGCCAAATACGGCCAAAAAGACATTCAGCGACTTCTCTCTGATTCCCGCATCATCCGTAATAAGCTTAAAATAAGTTCTGCCATTGGGAACGCCCACGCCTACCTTGACATGCGGGAATCGGGCCAGGATTTTTCCAAATGGCTCTGGAACTGGGTTGATGGGACTCCCATTATCAACCACTGGAAAACCTTAAAGGAAATCCCCGCTTCTACTGATCTGTCCGAGCGTATTTCCAAAGAGCTTAAAAGACTGGGATTTACCTTTGTCGGGCCTACGATCATTTACGCTTTTATTCAGGCCGCCGGGCTGGTAAACGATCATATAATGGATTGCTTTAGGTATGAGGAGTTAAGCAGGGCAAATGCATCTGCCTGTGTCGGCACATAACCGCCGGAGGGGGAGCGTGTCATAAAAAACCCTGTAGAGTCTGCCTACGGAGCCAAGGTCTCCTTCGGCAGGGAATTCCAGTATGTTTTTTCTGTCCCGCTCCCCCTCTGGCGGTTACCTGCTGTTACTGGCAAAAGCGTTTACCCTGCTTATGTGTACCAGGAAGAGGCAAACTGCCGGAGGAGTCGTAGGTGATAAATATATTTAGATGATGCTTAGTATTTATTATAGAAAACAATATACCCTATTTCTATCGGGGGGAAGGGAAAGCCCTGCCGGGGGCTTTCGGTGTGATTAGACCCAGGCCATGCCAGAGCATGCGTAAAAGAAGGCCACAGCCGCTGAGCCCCCGGTAGGGCTTTCCCTTCCCCCCTAAAGATAGAGTTTGTTATTTTTTGATTTCATGTTATAGTATTTTTCCTCCAATAAAGGCTATACTAATTCCATGCCTTACGAAGTTACCGCCACAAGGCGGAGGCCAAAGACTTTTGACGAGTTGGCTGGTCAGGAATTTGTGGCTTCGACTCTCAAGAATTCGCTTAAAACAGGGCATATTGCCCATGCCTATCTCTTTTCTGGACCAAGGGGCTGCGGCAAGACCAGTGCGGCCAGGATTCTGGCGCGAGCATTGCGCTGCGAAAAGGGCCCTGCCCCGGAGCCCTGCGGCGTTTGCGCCCAGTGCCAGGAGATTGCCAGAGGCGCCAGTATGGATGTTATCGAAATTGACGGCGCTTCCAATACCGGGGTTAATCATATCAGGCAGATAAAGGAAGAGGTGCTTTTTCCGCCGAGTTCTGGCCGCTACAAGATATATATTATTGACGAAGTGCACATGCTTTCTGACAGCGCCTTTAATGCCCTGCTTAAAACCATCGAAGAGCCGCCGCCATATATAGTCTTTATCTTTGCTACAACGGAACTGCAAAAAGTTCCGGCCACCATCAAGAGCAGATGCCAGCAGTTCAACTTCAGGCTCATCTCCATAGAAACCATCAAGAAGCTGTTACACGAAACCTGCAAGGAAATAGGGATCACAGCGGAAGACGAAGCCCTGTTCTGGATTGCCAGGGAATCTACAGGAAGCGCCAGAGATGCGTATACCCTGTTTGATCAGGTGGTTTCCTTTTCCGGGGGACATATTACCGCGGAATTGATACGGGAAAAACTTGGGCTGGTCGGCCTTGATAAACTGAACGACTTTGCCGATGCCTGCGCCGCCAATGATCTTACAGGGGTATTCAACCGCATTGACGCTGTTCTTGATACGGGAATCGCTGTGGAGCAATTCATACTTGAGCTTGCCGGCTATTACCACAGCCTCCTTCTTATAAAAGCGGGAATTACCAGGGAATCTATTTTAGGCTATCCGCAGGAACGTTTTTCCAAAAAGGCGCTTGATAAATTGGATGCTCCCAAGCTGGCTTATGCGGGCGAACTGCTTTTTAATCTGCATCGGGATATACGCTATTCGGTTTCGCCCAGATATGAACTGGAAACCCTTTCATCCAAGCTCTGCTGGCTTGACCGCTGGGTTTCGCCTGCGGATATGGCGGATGCGGTAAAACAGGCGGAAGGACTTCTTAAAGCAGGGGCACGTAGCTTATCGGGAACTGCTCCAAGCGGTTTGGGAAATTCGCAAACCCTAGTTGCTCCTGGCGATGAAAAAAAAAACGGTTATGAGCCGGATGGAAGACCGTTTGGACACCCAGGTTCTGTGAATAGTAAGCCCGCTGAAGTTTCCATCAATACAATGTATAGTCAATGGCAGGCAGGTAGAAAATCCGCAGATACAAGGTTTGCGGACACCAGATTTACGGATATTAATTCTGATGAGATAATGCCCGTAGAAGAAACAGCCGTGACAGAAGACCCCGCGCAAGATCCTGCGGTGCAGACAGTTCTAAGAGTATTTGACGGAACCATTATTAACGGAGAATAAAATGAACATTAACCCTTTTGACATTCTTAAAAACGCCCAGAAGATACAGGAACAGATGGGGGCTTTTCAAGAGAAACTTGGCGATATACGCGCAGAAGGTTCCTCTGGCGGAGGAATGGTAATAGTTGAACTAAATGGCCGCATGGAAGTGATGACATTAAAAATAGGCGAAGAAGCTATGGAAGACCGAGAAATGTTGCAGGATCTTATTATTGCCGCTATCAATAATGCCATGGAAAAAGTCCGGGAAGTTATGAATCAGGAAATGGGCGCATTGGCCGGAATGAAACTGCCCGGTTTCCCTGTATGAGCGATTCGTCAAGAGGGGAACCTTCGCCACTGCGTGGCTCGGTTGAGTATACAAGCCGGAATCCGAATGCCCTGGATCGTATCACCGTCCTACTTTCCAAACTGCCAGGCATAGGCAAAAAAACCGCAGGCCGACTGGCTTACCATTTGCTGGATACAGACCCTTCATACTCTCGCTCTCTCGCATCGGAACTGACGGGCCTCCACGATGCCATACGGCGCTGTTCAATTTGCGGAAGCTACACCGAAACAGACCCCTGTCCTATATGCACTGACCCAGAAAGGGATAAAACGCTTTTATGCGTAGTGGAGCGCGCTCAGGATGTGCGCGTAATAGAAGAGGCCAGGGAATTCCGCGGCCTTTTCCACGTTTTGGGGGGCCTGATTGCCCCGCTTGAAGGAATAGGCCCTGGCAATTTGTCCATTCCGGCTCTGGCTGAGCGCATTAGGAAAGAAGGCGTCAAAGAACTGATCCTAGCGCTGAATCCAACCATAGAGGGAGACACCACGGCCCTTTATATCCAAAAAGTGTTGCGGGAGAAGTTTCCTGTTTCTTCCATTGAGATAACGCGCTTGGCCTCTGGCCTTCCTGTAGGCGGCGATTTGGAGTACACAGATCGCTTAACGCTTTCGCGGAGTTTTAGGGGAAGGGTAAAGCTATAGCTATAGCAATAGCTATGCAATAGCTAATAACTCACATTTCCGATTATATTTATCCGATACTAATAATATGAATACAGCCACTAAATACTCATTTGCCGCTGGCATGAGCGTTATATTATTTTTTTCTATTGCTGTCGATGCTTCGGCGCAGACCAGAGATGCTGCCCTGGGAGACGGGCTTTTTGCCAGACTCACTACAACTAGGGGCGATATCATTATACGCCTGGAATACCAGAAAGCGCCTTTAACGGTATGCAATTTTGTGGCGCTGGCAGAAGGTAAAATGAATACCACCGGAAACAGGCCTTTTTACAACGGCCTAACCTTTCACCGGGTGGAGCCGAATTTTGTAATTCAGGGCGGCGACCCTTTGGGCAACGGAAGGGGCGGCCCCGGCTACGAGTTTCCCAACGAGATCGATCCCACTCTTAGACACGATGGCCCAGGCGTTGTGGCCATGGCCAATGCTGGGCCGGATACTAACGGTAGCCAGTTTTATATAACCTTACGGGCGGCTTCCCATTTGGACGGGGGCTATTCAATCTTTGGCCGGGTAGTTGAAGGGCAAAATGTGGTAAACGCTATCCGGGTGGGAGACAGGATCGAGAGGATTACCATTATACGCAACGGCCAGGCGGCTCAGGCTTTTAGGGCGGATCAGGCCGCATTTGACGCGCTGCTGCGGAATGTAAACGCCGCCAAGGCTGCGGAATTGCAAGCCAGGCGGAACGCCGATATCGCGGAAATTCAAAGAAGCTACCCCAATGCGGTAACAACCCCATTGGGATTGAGGTACATAATACAGCGGCAGGGAAGCGGCGCGAAACCGACTGCGGGAAGAACCGTGCGCATTAATTATACAGGGATGCTTCTTTCCGGCAGGGTTTTTGATAACTCGGATTTACGCGGCCCTCTGGAATTCCAGGTTGGAGCAGGTCGGGTTATTCCGGGCATGGATATAGCGGTGATGGATATGACGGTTGGAGAAAAACGTATCGTCATAATTCCACCGGAACTGGCCTACGGTAGTGTTGAAATGGGAAACGGATTAATCCCCGCCAATAGTTTCCTTGTATTCGAAATAGAACTGCTCAGCATTAGGTGAGATTATAGATTTCTCCGTACTTAACTATATCCACGTTAGGATAGCCGTTCTCTGTCAGATAGGTCTTGAAGGCCTTTTGGGCTTTGGGCTCGCCGTGAACCATATAGATTTTTTTTAGGCGTGATGTGTCAATGGCCTTTAGCCAGGTAAGGGCCTCGGCATAATCGGCGTGGGCGCTGAATGAATTAAGCTCCTCAACTTCGGCGCGGAGTTTGATCCATTTACCGTGGATCTTTACTTCACTTTCTCTGCTGCGTATGCGCCGGCCCAGGGTGTTCTCTGCCATGTAGCCTACTATAAGGATAGTGTTATTGGGATCGCTTATATTATGGATCAGGTGGTGCTGTATGCGGCCTGCTTCGCACATGCCGTCCGCGGAGATTATGATGAGCGGGCCTTTCTTGCTGTTCAAAACCTTGGAATCCTGGACGCTGGTAATAAAGTGCAGCGAGTTAAAGCCAAAGGGATTTTTGTGGTGTTTAATAAAAGCTTCCTTGATGGCATCATCGTAGCATTCAGGATGAAGCTGGAAAATAGTGGTTGCGTTTGTTGCCATAGGCGAATCTACATAGATGGGGATTTCTGGCATTAATCCTTTGTCTTCAAGAAGATGGAAATAATACACCAGTTCCTGGGTGCGCTCTATTGCAAAAGCCGGAATTAGAATCTTTCCCCGGTTTTTGACTGTTCGCTTAACAACTTCTTCCAGTCTCTGCAAGGCGTTATCCGTATCATCGTGACGCCTGTCGCCGTAGGTGCTTTCCAGGATTAGGTAATCCGGGGCTGGAGGTATATCAGGATCCCGGACTATGGGTTTATTGCAGCGTCCCAGATCGCCAGAAGCAAGGATTTTTACTTCTTCTCCGTCTTTTTTTACCGTGATAAGAGCCATGGCGGAACCCAGGATATGGCCCGCATCGAAAAATTCTAGGCTTACCCCGTCGCCTATCGGCATGGGTCGGTTATAAGAAATTCCTACGATCTGGCTTGTTGCCCCAATTGCGTCTTTTTCATCAAAAAGCGGGTCCCAGTCAAATTTTTCGCCATTTTTGTCAGCCTGCTTTTTAAGGTATTCTGCGTCACGGGCCTGGATTTTTGCGGAGTCCATCATAATAATGTTGGCAATATCCCGCGTGGCCGGCGTAGCGAAGATATCCCCTTTGTACCCCTGTTTTACCAGGACGGGTAGAAGGCCGCAGTGATCAAGATGGCCGTGGGTCAGTATTGTCGCCTCAATGCGGTCCGCCGAGATGCCAAAATTGCGGTTTTTGCGGTCCGCATCCGCCCGGCTGCCCTGAAAGGCTCCGCAATCTATTAGATAACTTTTGCCTTCAATCTCAAGCACATGCTTGGAGCCTGTTACTTCCTCGGCGCCGCCGAGCGAATAAAAGTTGATATTCATCGTGATTTAATATATCATGAAAAACTAAAAACTGTATACTGAAATTTTTGTATGCACAATTTAAGGAGTATG
>JAIRUO010000117.1 GCA_031254385.1 Treponema sp.
GAGGTGAAACGCCTGGTTCCCGGTCAGGCCAATAATTCCGGCTTGCTTGTCTCTTGTGTCGCGGTAAAGCACAATACCCCTTGCGGCATTGCCCTGGGAAATACGCTGTTAGAGGCTTATGAAAAAACCTTTGCCTGCGATCCTGTTTCCATTTATGGCGGTATAGTGGCTTGTACCACAACCGTTGATGTCGCTACTGCCGCTAGGCTTGGGGAACTGTTTCTTGAAATTGTTGTTGCCCCGGATTTTGATAAAGACGCTTTGGCTATTTTACAAAAGAAAAAAAATCTGCGTATCATGAAGGCCAAGCAAGCACCCAAAGATACTAAGGAATACATTGCGGTAGACGGCGGCCTCCTTGTTCAGGATACAGACAGAAAACTCCTTGAAAAATGGGAAGTTGTAACCAAGGCCGCACCGTTAGCGGAAGATATTCCCGATATGATTTTTGGCATGAGGGCCGTAACCTTTGTTAAGTCAAACGCCATTATGATAGTCAAAGACCTTGCAGCAACAGGCATAGGCGGCGGACAGGTAAACCGCATCTGGCCTACAATACAATCACTGGAACGGAGTGCGGCTGTCATCAAGGCAGCCCGCATTCTCGCCTCTGACGCATTCTTCCCCTTCCCCGACATAGTCGAAGCAGCGGCAGCCGCTGGTACTAAGGCCATTATCCAGCCCGGCGGTTCCATGAACGATAAGGCTTCAATAGAAGCCTGCGATAAGCTAGGGTTGTCCATGGTATTCACCGGCACAAGGCATTTCAAGCATTAGGGAGCATTATTTACCAAACACTTGAGCCTTTTCAAACGTCTTATATATGGAGCCAATAGTGGAGATTGAGAAGGCGTTTAAGGAATACCGGGAAGCCATGGTACGGGCCATGATTTCCTTTTCCGGGGATGAGGAAGCGGCCAGGGATGGGGTGTCCCAGGCTTTTACCAAGGCCCTGATCAACAAGCTAATGCTGGAAGCCATGCCGGAACCAGCAATGAAGTCCTGGCTTTACGCTGTGGCGCGCAACGCCATTGTGGATATTAAACGCCGCGAAAACCTATTCCGACGCTTTACCATGGAAAGCGCTGATTTGGAACTCGTTGATCCCCACTTCTCCGCCTGGGCGGAGCAAGATCCTGCGGAGAGAATTACAGTGGAGTTGCTTTTAGAAAAGCTCCCGGAATCTTTACGCATACCTGTTGAGCTCAAATATTACAAAGGCATGAATGCCTCAGAAATTGGGGAAGCAATGAAGCTCCCTGCGGCAACCGTACGCACCAGGCTCAGGACAGCCATGCTGCGCTTACGGAAAAAATTTTAGTTACTGGAGGAATAAAATGAGTGAAGAGAAAAGAAAGCTTGCAGTGAACTGCGGGCTGGCCTGTCTGCTGAATGACCGAGAAGGCGTACTGGACAACTATGATCGCCTAACCATTAACTGCGGTACAATGATATTATCATCGGCAATCAACGCTAAATTAGGCGCCAAGGGAGCAGCCATCAACTGCGGGGATATGATGATCAAGGACATTAAGGGAGAGGTCATCCAATTGAACAAAGGGGCGGTAATTGATGGAAACTCTAATTTGAAAGATCTCTTTGTCATTGCCATGGACAATCTCTTGATCAAGAAAGACGGGATAAAGGCTCTTGATGAGGTTGAAGGGATAATAGCCCTGGGTAAAATTTATTATCCCGAATCTGCTGGTTTGGCTTCCCTTATAAAAGTATCGGGAGAGAAGAAGGCTTATCCCGATGATGCCCATGTTATACTGGGCGATCAAAAAATGGAAGATTTGATCTTCATCAATCAAAAGGGAGACAAGAAACATTTCTGGATTTCCAAACGCCTGACCGCCCTTGATAAAGAAGCCCTTGAAAGCGCACGTTCACAAGGGCTCACCATTAGCTGCGCGAAATTCTTCAGCTATGAAGGACTCAATAAGGAATATGGAAGCATGATTAATTGTGCGGACCGGACACTGGTTCCTGATGGCTTTGAAATCGTTGATAAAATTCGGGAAGGAGAACTGGGGCTTCACGGAAAGAAGCTCTATGTGAACGGAGATTTCACCATGAATGAAAATGACATCCCTGCCCTTGAGGAACTTGAGTCTGTTATTGTTAAGGGCAAGGCCTCTCTCCCCGCCAGCGCGGTCAAAGTCTTCCGCAACAAAGGCAAGGCCGATGAATACTTTGTCTTTGAGGGCCGGTTTATAAAAATAAACGGCTTTGAGCAGTTTTCTCACGGCAAACTGGAAACCTCGGTCAAACAGGGCCAGAAGCTTACTTTGCACGTAAATGGCTGCCTTCAGATTGACGATGATGTTACGCCAGAAGATATCGAGTGTATTGCCTCCCTTACATATAACGGCACTGTGCTGGTCTCTGACCCCGCAAAATCAGCCCTTGCACAAAAGGTCAAAGAAGGCAACGGTTTTTTGGGTGATTCTGCCACGCTGGAAAAAATGACTGGGAAAAGCGTCAAAGACCTTATTAACGGCAACTCCAACGGAGATTCCAAAGGCACAACCATCAATATGGGAACTTATATATTGGTATAAACCTTACCTTGACAGGCCCCCAAATAACTGCCAAATTAATAAAACATAATGGGGGCTGTCTATGGAATTAATGACAAACGGAGGCGGAGTATGTTAGTTGACAGACTCCCCATAAAAAACTTGATTTTTATCCGACTCAATCCCGGCGATGATATTTTGGCCTCTCTTGGGGAAGCGGCCAAGAATCATAACATTAAAAATGCGGTGATACTCTCCGGCCTGGGTTCTGCCAGGAGCCATCATTTTCACGTAGTCAGTACGCGGGTAATTCCGCCCAAGAATGATTTTACCAAGGGCGAAAAAGCCTCTGATATAGTCAGCATTAACGGCTTTATTATAGAAGGCCGCGTCCATGCCCACATCATTCATTCCGATACCGAGATCGCCTTTGGCGGACATCTAGAGCCAGGCGTTGAAGCTTTAACCTTCGCGATCCTGACCCTGGCAGAAGTTGACTATGACTTTACCGGATTTGACACCGCAGGCAACATTGAGGAGCTAAGAAAACCATTATGAAGAAAATTTCCCTTACCGGAATCCAGCCTACCGGAGATCTCCACATAGGCAACTACTTTGGCGCAATAAAACCAGCGTTGGAACTAGCCAAAGAGTACGATGCCCGGTATTTTATTGCCGATTATCACGCGCTTAATTCAGTGAAAGATCCCAAGGAACTCAACGCCCGTATCCGCGAGATAGCAGCCGGATGGCTTGCGGCTGGCCTTGATCCAGAAAAGGTGATTTTCTACCGCCAGAGTTCGATCCCCGAAGTGTTCGAGCTTACCATTCAGCTAATGGCCTTTACATCCAAGGGCCTTATGAACCGGGCTCATGCTTACAAGGCCGCAGTACAGGAAAACAGCGAAAAGGGAGACGACCCTGACGCGGGTGTCAACATGGGACTCTTTACCTACCCGGTGCTAATGGCAGCCGACATCATTCTCTTTGATTCTGATGTGGTGCCAGTGGGCAAGGATCAAATGCAGCATATAGAGATGGCCCAGGACATAGCCCAGTCAGTGAACGCCAATTACGGCAAACAGGTACTCAAAGTTCCCCAAGCCGCGATTCAGGAGACGGTCGCTGTCGTGCCAGGTCTGGATGGCCGCAAGATGAGCAAGAGTTACAACAACACGATTCCGCTTTTTGCGCCAGAGAAAGAGTTACGCAAAACCATTATGCGGGTTGTTACCAATTCCCAGGGAGTAGAAGAACCCAAAGACCCGGATGCTTCACAGATTTTTTCGTTCTATAAGCTCTTTGCCACAGCGGAAGAGCAGGCTGCTCTTGCTGCTCGCTACCGCGCCGGAGGCATGGGCTGGGGGGACGCAAAAAATGAGCTTTTCCGCGTTGCAAACCGGGAACTAAGCCCCATGCGCGAGCGCTTTGAAGCCTTTATGTCCGATCCTGCCAGGCTGGACAGAATACTGGAGCAGGGAGCGGAGAAGGCCAGGCCCATTGCGGCGGCAACAGTAAAACGGTTCAGGAAAGCGGCGGGGATTGACAATTGATATAGGCTAAAGCCTTGGCTAAAGCCTTATTTCAAACTCTCTTGTTTGAAGCCCTGGGAGAAGCGTTCTATCAGGCTGTCGATCTGTTTCTTGGAATTGATGCCAAAGCTGGCTAATACGGCAAAGTCAAATTGATCAAAGTTGACTCTCCCGGCCTCAAACTCGCAGAACATATTTGCTAAATAGACTGCATTTACCAGATCCCTGAATTCTTGAGGAGCGGAAGACGGGTCATGATGGTATCTGATGGATGCCACCAGCCCTTCCGGGAAGTTCCATTTTTCGGCTATAAGGGCTCCAATTTCCGCATGATTCATCCCGGCAGCCAGATCTTCAAAGGCAGACGAGGGAAGGTTCTTTTCGACACAGAAACTCTTTATTTTAGCCAGCAGTTCAGGATGCACCGCAGAGAATGTAATTTTCCCCATATCATGGAGTATGCCGCCTACATAAGCGTCATCCAGAAGATTGCGATCCCGGCGGAAATTCTTAATCAAATTGTAGGCATAGAAAGCGGCCCTATAACAATGCTCCCAAAGCGCTTTCTTATCACTCGTTTCCTCGCCCAAAATCTTTTGCGTTCCATAAGAATACAGGAGGTTTTTAATACCACGGATGCCAACCATCTTTACCGCATCCGGAATACTGTCCACTTTCTTTGCAAGCATATATTGGGCGGAATTCACAATTTTTAACACATCCGCTGTCATAGCAGGATCCATGGATATTTGCCGGGCTATGTCGGACATCTCCGAATTGGGGTCACCTATAAGCTTTTGCACCATCATGATGTTTTCAGGGAACTTGGGCAGGGTATTTACACTGTCTACTATGGCTGATGAAAGGATAGAAAGGTTTTCAACCCTGGTTTGACCCAGAGGGATGATGATCTTGGCAATTGTTTCTGTTTCGGTTCCGTAAATGTCAAAACAGTCTTCGTCGAGGCCCATTTTCTTAAGCATAAGAACCAGAATTACAAGGCCAAGCCCTGCGCCTTCCGAATCATCCAGCACATGGGCCATAGCTTCTTCCAGGTTGTCGTACTGACGGGAACGGGCAAGTTTGTCATGTATACGGATAAGCTCAGTTTTAGTAACTAGTACATTATTCCGAACCTCAATATTAATAATATTGTTTTTTATCTGCAAAATTAATTTGATATACAAACCTTTTTCTTTTTGGACTTGAAGATAATGAGTTATATTGCCCAGGGTAGTCTCCTTAAAAGAGGCCATCCCAAACTTGTAATCTTCAGGGTTGTTTAGATCCAGCCCCCGTTCTGTAAAGTAAACCCTTTTGGTATTGGCCTTTTTTGCGTTCCCTGTCAGCTCCTGAACACAGTATACTATATAGTCTTTAAGTCTTTCCTGATCAACCTGTTTAAGGAAGGCAACCAGAATTTGTTCTATATATATTTCAATCTCATGAGGAAGGGTAAATGTAGTAATGGTTAAAGGTATTCCAGATTGGATCGCCTTTTTTATTTTAGTCTCATCAATAACCAGCTCTTGAGCAGCGCCCATAATTTCCCTCTTTTTATCTATTCTATCTTATTTTCACTCTTTCGTGCAATACATACGCAACTATTGGTATGCGTCCTGTTGCCCTTAAGAGATTTAAAATCTATACTTAATTTCATGAATTCGGGATTTACTACAAAAAAGCTAGACTTGTTTTTAAGGCAATATCTGGATATTGAAGGATTCAGCACGATAGATGATTCCCTGAACGGCCTTCAAGTCGATAACGACGGCAGTGAAATCAATAAAATCTGTTTTGCGGTGGACGCAAGCCTGGAAAGCTTTAAGCGGGCTGAGGCTGTCGGGGCGGGTATGATTTTTGTTCACCACGGCCTTTTCTGGGGCATACCCCTGAGGCTGGAAGCAGGGCTCAGGGATCGTATCAAATTCCTTTTGGATAATAATATTGCCCTTTACGGGGTACATTTGCCTTTGGATCAGCACCCAACCCTGGGAAATAACGCGGCTTTGGCAGAGCTTTTGGGCATAGAAAACCCAGAGCCTTTTGGATTGTATCACGGGCGTAAAATAGGCTATAAAGGAAGCCTTTCAAAGGCCCTTACCATTGAAGAAGCGGTCAAACGGATCAGTTTTATGGGTCGGCCTCCTTTGGGCGTATATCCCTTTGGAAATGAACAGAACCTGACTGCCGCAGTCGTGTCCGGGGGCGCAGCAATGGACGCATTCCAGGCCATTGATGAAGGGATAGACCTTTACGTATCAGGAGAAAGCTCACATTCGGTCTACCATCATGCCCTGGAAAGCGGGCTAAATATCATAGCCGGAGGGCATTATTCCACAGAAGTCTGGGGAGTGCGCCGGATCATGGAATTGTGCGCCAAGGAACTCAACATTGATACGGAATTTATCGATCTTCCTACGGGTTTATAAAAAAATCTCTATATGATATAATAACACAATGAAATTTGTTTTTGATAAGGCAAAATGCTTGCCCTTTACCCTTACCCTTGGCATCATCGCATTGGATCAGCTGGTAAAGCTCTTTATAGTAAAGAATTGGCCCGAAGGGACTTTTATAAAGGATCTTTTTGACAATGATCTGGTAAGGTTTATTCATGTACGGAATAAGGCCATAGCTTTTAGTCTTGGCCAGAATCTTCCGGAGTTTCTCAGAACCCCCTTCTTTGTAATTCTACCTATTGTTGTTTTGGGGTTGCTTTTGTGGTATTATTTTAAGACACCAAGTCTATGTACTTCACATCGATGGGCAATAGCAGGCATAGTCGGCGGCGGAATTGGAAATATTATTGACAGAATCTTCCGACCAGACGGGGTAGTGGATTATGTCAGCGTCAAATTTTTTGGTATTTTTGGCTGGGATTACTGGCCTACTTTCAATATTGCCGATGCCAGCGTTGTTATTAGCTGTTTGATTCTGCTGGCAGTAATGATTTTTGGTCCAAAAACAGAAGAGGAGAACGAGGTTTCATGAAACTTCGTTTCATGTTCGATTTAAATGCGTGGCCATACGGCCACGCGAAGTAGAGGTTATAAAATGAGTAAGAAATCAAATACCATGTGGTTTATTCTGGGGGCAACCGCGTTTAATATAGTAATTACTATTATCTGCATCCTTCTTCTTTCTATTGTCTTTGCCAAGTTTATATTTCCTTATCTGCCTGAATCTGCACAGGGCTGGTCAGTTCTGGTTATTTTTATAGGCGGCATAGCCCTTTCTTTTGTCTTATACAGGCTCGTCCTAAAACAGCTTATGAAAAAGATAGATTTTGAAGAGCATTTTGACCCCATTTTTGGCCGCCGAAAAAAGTAAATACGAATGGCCTATAATGTAGCAGCCCTCTGCGCGGTAGGAGCGGAGAAAGCGGTTTCAAACGAAATACGAAAACTGGGACTCGAAATAACAGAAAGCGGTTTTGGCCGTATCCGTTTTAAGGCGGATTTAGCTGGATTGTACCTGGCCCTTATGGGACTGCGGGCAGCAGACCGGGTTCTTCTGGAAACAGCTTTTTTTCCAGCCACTGATTTTGACGATCTCTTTGATGGGACTCAATCCGTGCCCTGGGAAGACTATATCCCCCGTGGCTCTGCTCTGGTCATAGCCAAGGTCAGGACAAACCGTTCGATTCTTAAGGCGGAAACCAGCATCCAGGCCGTAGTCCACAAGGCTGCGGCTGCCCGGCTTTGCCAAAAATGGGGCATACGCCGCCTTCCCGACGAAGGCGACAAAGCTGAAATTCGCGTGTATATAGAAAAAGACAAAGTTTCCCTGCTGCTGGATCTTTCCGGGGAGCCCTTATTCAAACGCGGTTTTCGCAGCCAGGGCGGGCCTGCGCCATTACGGGAAACTACCGCTGCAGCCCTTATTCTGCTTTCCGGCTGGAAACGGAAGTTTCCCCTCTATGATCCCTTTTGCGGTTCAGGAACCATTGCGCTTGAAGCTCTTATGTATGCCTGGGACATGGCGCCCGGCCTTTCGCGGCGCTTTGCCGTGGAACGCCTGCTTCTTGCCGATCGTAAAACAGAAAAACAGATACGGGACGAGTTATTCAGCCGTATTGACCTAACCCGGCAAATAAGAATTGCCGGAAGCGATGCTGACAAACAATCTGTAACGCTGGCAGCCTCAAACATGGAAAAAATTATAGCCTCTATCCGAGGTCGTGCGCCTGAGTCGGGAATGACCGATCAGCCGCTGTTTAATAAGCCGCTGTTCAAAACGCTTCCCATGAAAGAAGCAAGACCACAGCAGACCCCAGTCCTAGATGCGGATAATCCCGGAGCCAGCGAAGGTTTTATTATTACCAACCCTCCTTATGGGAGACGCCTGGGCAGCCCTGAATTATCCGAAGAAATATACAGGGCTATGGGCGGCCTGGCTCAAAGATTTGCCGGGTGGAAACTCGTTTTGATAACGGATCATCCCGGATTTGAATCTTTCTTTGGAAAAAAGGCAAATTCATGCCGCGAAATTACCAACGGTGCAATTCAATCATATATGTATCAATATGAGAGGCTGGCTTAATATGTCTATTGTTGTAGAACATGAAAAACGGCGGCGGGAGATTCTGGAAAAGGCTTTGGATGTTTTTATGGATGAGGGCTTTGAGGATGTTACTTTTCAAAAAATAGCGGATCGTTCAGGCATAACGCGTACCACTCTGTATATTTACTTCAAAAACAAAAAGGAAATCTTTAACTACAGCTTCAAACAGTTCCTCCAGGAACTGGAAAACGATATAACCGGAATCAAAGGTGTAAAAGGGCTTTCCTATAAGGATCAGTTGATTAATGTCATGTCGGTGATTATCAACAGGCTTGAACAAAACCAAAGGCTTCTAAATGTGGTGCTAAACTCTTTTTCGTATATCACAAAGGGCGATAATACCCCCGATTATCGCATGCGGCGACGGACTGTGCGTCTTAGGCACATTCTCAATTCCCTGATTATTGAGGGAATCCGGGCAAAGGAATTCGTGTCTGTAAATATTAAAGAAGCCAACGAAGCGCTGTACGGATTTATAGAGGCTGCTATTTTCCGCCTTGCCATACTTCATCATAACGAAGTAGACGAATTAAAAAAGGCTGTGGTAATGGTCATAAACCAAATGGCACCCTGCTAACCCGATTTTTCTCCTTGCTATTTTTGGTTTTTGAGTTAAAGTAGAAAGAGGAGCAATAAAATGAACGAAACCGCCATCTTATTAAGCCAAACTGAAAGCCTTCCTTTTCTGGCTGCGATTTATGCCTGGGGCATTGAGGTAATTAAAAGCATCCAGAGTATACAAAGCCCCGGCCTTACAGCTTTTATGAATATTATTACTTCCCTGGGGACAGAATATGTTTACATAGTCATTGTACTGCTTATTTTCTGGTGCCTTAATGAGAAAAAAGGATTTTCTCTGGGGCTGCTCATTCTTGTTTCGGCCTGGATAAATGCCGTATTAAAGGTGCTTTTTAATCAGCCCAGACCCTATTCCGATGAAATGATAGGCTTCGGTCTGGAACCTGTTCTGGCTCTTGCTTTTGAACCGACCCGTGCTTTCCCTTCTGGCCATTCACAAATGAGCATGACCTTCTGGATTGCCATTGCTTCCTGGCTGTCTTTCCAGTTTGCAGAAGGCAAGAAAAAATTGCGGCCCCTTATTTGGAGCGTTGCTATACTCATCATCTTGCTTATAGGCTTTTCCAGGCTTTATCTGGGAGTACATTTCCCCACGGATGTTCTGGGCGGCTGGATAATGGCGCTGATAGTCCTATGCCTCTTTTCTATACTTGAAAAACGGCTTGTCCCCCTTCTGTCAAAAGCTGGCATTAGAGTTCAGCTTGTCATTGCCGCCGCCGCTGCCCTAATCATGAATGTTATTCATCCTGAAGATACCAGCCTTTCTGCAATGGTTCTGGGTTTCAGTGCGGGCTACAGCCTGATGATTAAGAAATACCCCTTTACGGCACAAGGCTCTTCAGACAAAAGCTATGGGCTACCGATTCTGGGCCTTCGCTTTTTACTGGGTATAGTCGGGGCTGCCATAATATATTTTGGCTTAAGATTTATAATCCCTGGGAAGGATTCCCTGTTTAATATAACAGCACTCGAACCTTTTTATGAATTGGGACGTTTTATCCGTTATGGGCTATTAGGCTTTTGGGCTTCCTACGGAGCGCCTCGGATCTTCCTTAAGTTTGGGCTTGCTTCTTCCCCAAAGAGTGAATGAGCAGTCCCTCCTACGGCGATCAGGACCCTATAGCGGCATTGGCAACCCCTCCCGGAGAAAGCGCACTGGCTGTTATAAGAACTAGCGGAAATTCAGCCGTAGATATAGTCTCTACGATCTTTTCGCGGCCAAAAAAGGCTAAAAATGCTGTAGGCAATTCTGTCATTCATGGGTGGATACATGATCCCTCCACAGGAAAAAAGATAGATGAGGTGCTACTTTCCGTTTATAGGGCGCCAAAAAGCTATACAGGAGAAGACGGGGCGGATATTTCCTGTCATGGCGGCATTGCCGTTGCAAAAGAGCTAATGTCCATTCTAAAAAAAGCAGGTTTTCGGGAAGCTTTGCCCGGCGAATTCACTTTTCGCGCATTCATGAACGGCAAATTGGACCTTACCAGAGCCGAATCTGTCATGGAACTTGTATCAGCTAAAACCAATAAGGGCCGTGAACAGGCGGTTCGCCGCCTCTCCGGCGTTCTAGCGGACGAAATAAACGAAATAAAAGCACTTTTGGTTCAAGTTTTGGCAGCTACGGAAATCTCTCTGGACTATTCGGAGGATGAAGTAGAGGTAAAAACGTCTATGGACGATGAGGCCGCAGGCAGGCTTCCTGACAGCCAGTTTGCGAAATCTGCTGCGGGTAGGCTTAAACATCTGTCCGAGCTATGGCAGCAGGAGCGTATTTATGCTGAAGGAGCGCTGGCAGTACTGGCAGGAAGGCCAAATGCGGGAAAATCCAGCCTTTTTAACTACCTAATCCGTGACGATCGTTCCATTGTAACCGATACTCCCGGTACAACCAGAGACTGGATTGAGGCCATGATTTCGCTTGAAGGCATACCCTTGCGGCTAGCAGATACAGCCGGCTTAAGAAACCTTGTTCCAGAATCACAAGACCCCAGCGACACGGATGAGGCCGAACGCATTGGCATTAAGCGCAGCCTTGAACTCATGGGTATGGCGGACTTAATTCTTTACGTTATTGACGGGACAGAAGGCATTACAGGAGACGATAGGGAATTTATGCACAAATACGGTGAAATTTCCCTTTTATTTATATGGAATAAATCAGATCTTGCACGGCCTCCGACCCAAATTGAAGAATTATCTGGACAGTTAGCCGTTGTTAGCTCAAAAACAGGTGAAGGTATTCAGGATTTAATACATCGTATGTCGGGTTTTTTGGAAAAAAAACCTTGCACTCTGGGCGATTATGCGTTGGGTACAGGCCCAGGAACCGTCCGGCAGAAAGAACTTATTGATACGGCTTATGCTTCTGTTGAAGGAGCCCTTGCACTTTCCAGTCGTGGCGAACCGTTAGACATAATTGCGCCTCTCTTTAGAACTGCCATTGATGCTTTAGGTGAAATAACTGGCGAAGTGTCTAACGCAGATATACTCGAAACAATGTTTAGCCGTTTTTGCGTGGGAAAATAATTTTTATTGTTAATTAAATAAAGTTATGTGCTTTTAAAGTATTTATGTGCTAGTTATTGACATTATTTTTTATTAATGGTAATATTTATAATCATTTTATAGGAGTGTGTAAATATGACCAGTACAAAAGCCCTTGAAGCAAACAGAGAACGCCAGAGGAAATACCGGGAGGCCCATCGCGAAGAAATCAATGAACAGCGAAGGGAAAGGTATCAAAAACGTATTGCAGACGGAAAATGTCCCCGTTGCGGCGGTAAGGCCAAAAAAGGCTATACCCTATGCGAAAACTGCTGTGGCTATCAGGCAGATTTGAATCGCAAATATGCAAAAGACCGGAAAACTGCCGCTGGAAAAACTACGACTAAGACTACAGCTAAAAAAGCTACAGCCAAGAAAGCTGCCAAGCCAGCCAAAGCCACTGCTGCAAAAAAGGCCCCGGCAAAAGGCAAAGCTGCCGCTGCGAAGAAAGCGCCTGCTGCAAAGAAACCGGCAGCCAAGAAACCAGCAGCCAAGGCAAAAACAACGTCAAAAGCCAAAAAATAGGCAGCCGCTGTTTAAAATTTGTCCATATTGCGTCTGCATTATGGACAAGTTGCTATTTATAAAATTTTCTACTCAATAAGTACCAGACGCATATCCACAGGCCGCGTATAACCGCAGTAACAGATATGGCAATCCATATCCCGTAGAGGCCAAGGCTTGTTCTTGAAAGGATAAACGCCAGCAGGGGCCGTATACTGTTGCTGATAATGCTCACCAGGGAGGGCTGAATGGTCCTGCCCGTACCTTTGAACGCGCCAGAGGCAACAGCTTCCAGGTTCATACTAAGCTGGCAGAAGGCAAAAATAAAAAGATAGTCCCTTCCCATGACCATAAGATGCGGAACGGGAAGGAAAAGTGAATAAATTGCCGGCCCAAGCGTAAGGAACATCAAGGTAATAAGAGAGCCCCATATTGTCATTACCACGGCGGCTATTTTTGTGCCTTTATGTATGCGATCCCATTTTTGCGCCCCGTAATTCTGCCCTATATACGCAATTAAAGCCGAGCCAAAGCCGCCTCCTATGAGCCACGAAAGAGACTCAATCTGTGAGCCGATTTTTGCAACCGCTATCGCGTCCGCCCCAAACGAAGCCTCAAGCCTGGAGCATATCATTGAAAGAAAACAGAACATAATGCTTTCCAGCCCTATAGGCAGGGCCCATTTAAGCAGCATAACAATCTTTTGTATATCCGGCCTGAATTTGAACGTATATTGTGTGAAAGGCCGGTGTTTGGAAACAAAAAGGGCAATAAGTAACGCGGAACACGCAGTAAACTGGGCAATGATCGTTGCGATGGCCGCCCCCTTCACTCCCATTCCTAGCACAAGTATAAAAATAGGGTCTAGCGCGACATTCACCCCTAGCCCTATGCTGTTAAAAATAAAAGGCGTCCTGGAATTTCCCGATGCGTTAAATGTCCCTGTGGCTACGGATGTAACAAAAACTAAAGGCATGAGTATGCCAGTATAGAAGAGGTAGTCGCTGCCCATTGCTGATACGTGCTCTTCCCTAAAATTAAAGAAGCCAATAAG
>JAIRUO010000163.1 GCA_031254385.1 Treponema sp.
GGAAGCGTCAATGAACATGCGGCTGCAAAAATTATTGACGGCTTGCTGCGAATTACTCATGCCATTAATAATATTGTAATTATTTCTGATTTTATTTACAGTGATGCGCAGGTCTACGACCGCTTGACTGAAAAATACCGTGAGTCTCTTGCGAAAATAGACAGAGCCGCAACAACCCATTGCGATGTTGTTCTTGAAATCACGTATGGAAACGTAGTTATCCATAAGGGAAAGGATATATTTGGGGGACTATATGAAAAGATACCTTAAAGGTTTTTATATGTCTTTAGGCATGTTCAGCGCGATTCCCCTGCCCTTTCATCTATGGGATCAAAACTGCGTAAATCTGGTTATACCCTGCCTTCCCCTCATCGGCGGACTGATTGGCGCACTGTGGTGGGGAATTGCAAAACTCTTAATCTTGAGCGGAATACACATCATGCCTGCGGCGGCAGTATTGACGCTGGTGCCTTTTCTAGCATCTGGCTTCCTGCACCTTGACGGCTATATGGACACAAGCGATGCCGTTCTATCGCACCGACCGCTAGTAGACAAACTACGCATACTCAAAGACCCTCACACTGGTTCATTCGCAGTTATTATGCTTGCCGTTTTATTTGTTTTGCAGTTTACGCTCGTATATACTGTTATTGAAAATGAAAAAAATATATTCCTACTGATCATTATACCCATACTATCGCGTTGCTGCGCGTCTTTTTCGGTACTTAGTCTAAAGCCGCTAACCCAAAGCGCTTACGCGAGTATGTTCAGGCAAAATACCGGAACGGCACATAAGGTATTTATCATAATAATTGCTATCCTGACTCTGGCGCTTGCATATTATTTTGCTGATATTCTCAGCCTGATTGTTGCCGCGTCGGTTATAGCTGGCTTTACAGTCGCCCTTGTCTGGGCATACAGGAACTTAAAGGGCATTTCAGGCGATTTGGCGGGCTTTGGCCTTGTAATTGCCGAACTTGGCGGACTTGCCGCATTGGCGCTTATATAGAATGGAGTAGAAAATGATTTTGATATTCGGAGGGGCTTATCAGGGTAAATTAGTCTTTGCGCTGGAAAGATTCAACCTGACAGAAAGCGATGTGTCTCGATGCGACAGTGATGATATTAATATGCCAGCAAGTAGAATTATATACGAAGTAGACAAATGGATTTTAGCGTTGATAAAAAAAGACGTTGATGTCGAAAAAGCGGTCAGTCAATTCATCGCAGCCAATAAAGACGCCGTTGTAATATGCAACGATATTTCCTGTGGTGTGGTTCCGGCTGACCCCGTACTCAGAAAATGGCGCGAAGCTGTGGGAAAGATGCTAGCAGCGTTATCGCGCAATTCTGATGAAGTGATCCGTCTGTTCTGCGGTATACCCACCAGAATAAAATAAATGAATATGAAAACAGACTTCAATTCATTTATTCTCAGTGTTCCGTCCTGGGTCATTCCTGGAACTTATGCGGAAAATCTTTGCTTCCTGGAAACTCAGCAAGAGATTCAGGGTGTGGAGCTTCTGTTTTTTATTTATAATGATGAAGTAAAAGCCCAGCTTGATTCGGAGTGGGATGAAATCCGCAATTACAGTGAACGCTTTGTTTTTACCGCACATCTGCCGGAGCTGCTTCTTGCTGTCCACAGCGAACTTGTCGCCCGGCTTGCCCCGTTGGTCAAACATTTTATAGTTCATCCAGACCCAAAAGACCCCTCTGCACAAGTCCGCCTCCTTGAAGAATGGACAAAAAAACATAACGCTGTTTTTCTAATTGAAAATACAAACCCCGGCCTACTTGAAGCCCAGCTACCTTATATGAAGACAGACACGGGCCTTTGCATGGACACAGGTCACCTGCTACTGGACGGCCAGAACCCCACCGATTTTTTTGCAGCTAACCGTGAGCGCGTCAGAGAAATTCACCTCCATGCTGTTGACAGGGAACAGGCCGCCATCGATGGCAGGCTCGCCGATCACCGGCGGCTGAGGAGAGATGAACTCTGGCTACTTGAACTGCTCCCTCTGCTTAACGATTACCGGGAAATAATAAATCTGGAAGTGTTTTCATGGGAAGAAGCAAAAGCTGGCGTGGAGATTCTACGGCATGGGTGTTGCTTTTAGGCCCTTGTAATAACAAAAAAAATGATTCATAAATAAATATGCAAATTGTTGAGCAATCATACCAAATCTTTATCCCCGAAGGATTCACACTAAAAAGTTACCTTGTCGATCAGGCAAAACAAATAGAGCGAGCCGCCCGGACTTGTTATAAATCTGAAAATTTAATAACTGAAGATTCGTATGAAAAAATGCTTCGTATGCTCCGAAAAAACGATCATAGCGCCATGCTCGAATTCGGAGGGCTGACCGTAAAGCTTATTACATCAAGAGGCGTGGCGCATGAATTTGTACGGCATCGTATTCCATCTTTTGCCCAGGAATCTACCCGTTATTGCAATTACGCAAAAGATAAATTTGGCAACGAACTGACTTTTGTTCGGCCCTCAAGCTGGAAATCTTATACGCATAAGCAGCAGCAGTGGTGGACGGACGCTGTTAAAGATGTTGAAACTCGGTATTTAAAAGGCATTGAAATGGGATTAACCGTGCAATTGGTCAGGGGCGTTTTACCAAACGACCTAAAGACCGAAATAAATGTAAAGACAAACTTTAGGGAATGGCTTCATATTTTTAAATTACGCTGTTCGCCTGCGGCGCATCCTGATATCAGGGCCTTATTGGAACCGCTTCACGAAGAACTTGCGGAAATACTGGCCTGCGTATTTGGTAAGTAAGACAATGGAAAGGACGCTGACATGATAATCGAAAACAGTTCCAAATTCCTTAACAATCGCGCATTTATAACCCTGCCACACCGCGCTGGAGAGCGATAGCTTTTACTGCATGGATTGCCATTTACCCCACTTGCCTGAATATTACGATACCATTGTATCAAGGTTGAAGAAAGCAGGAAACAAATATCCAGGGCGATCGTACTATGAATTTTTTTGTTTGATTTTTCGGAAATTTATCCCTCGCTGAGGCTCGGCAATGTGGCAGGGTAAATGCGTTTACTTTTTATATGTGTATATGAGACATCAATCTGCCAGAGGGCAACCGGGCTGCGGCAAAAATGCTTGTAGAATCCACCGATATAGCCTCCTGGCTACTTGATTTAGAAAGATAGGATATTCAGTTATTATATGAAATACTATTTATGATTTTTACAATAACGGGCATTGACGCAGCAGTATTTCTCTTTATGTATCAGTTCAGAATTTAGTATCAAGCCGATTGTTCTAATTACCTGCTTCAGACATTCATCATCTTCCTTGAACAGCCCTTCTTTGTTGCATGTTACTACTAAAACATGCGGATCCACAACATTAAAACAATGAAATATTTGTGTTTCTATTTGTTTCTTTTGTCGGGGATTTGCATTTTTATAATTTGGGTTTTCTTTGTATTGCATGATATCGACTACATAGCTTGGATTATCCAGATACCTCACAGATTCATAGCCTTGTTTCTTATAGTGATTCGGGTCTCGTTTTCGGTTTTCTTTGGATGAGGCTTCTGAATGTCCTATTGAATCTTTAAAACAAATGATCTCTGGTTCTGCTTGATTCGTAAAAATAGATGTTTCATAAATCGCCGTACCATCATATCCTTTTAAAAAGGATAATAATAAATCCAAACAGGCTGACATGGCAACCTGAGGATAGCGATTACATTCTGCCTCTGAAAGATTATCCATTCTTTTTTTAATAAACTCATTTAGATCGTTGGATATGTAATTGGCTTTCTCTTGAGCAGGTGTGTTATAATAGCCAGTGTCTATTCGCTGGGCAATAATCCTTTGAAATAGCTTTAGGAAAAGATAAAGGAAGCCTGACCCGCCAAGAAATTGGCCCGCTCGAATGACTTGAGATAGCCAATCGGCGGACGGACTAAAAAATATGGAGTAACAGATAGTGATAGCTTGCAGAATTATACAAATAATTACCGCCGCAAGAAAAATTTTTGTTATTATGTCGTGTTTTTTCATTATGATGCCCCTTTATAAAATATATTTAGGAGGGAGTTCACTTGTCCCCATAAATCATCCGGCGTGAAATCAAATATTTTTGTTTGCACATCGAGCGCAAAACGCTGTTGACTTGATGTCAACCCCACAGCTCCCCAAAAAGGTCCCAATGTCGCAATCATACGGCGCTCATATTCTGATAAGGCTATATCCGGCAGGAAAAACTTGGGAATAGGGAGTTTACCGGTAAAAAGCTCTTTTTTGCCTGATAAAAAGCTCTTTTTTCCAATATCATCCAGAAATAAGCCGGAATTAAACTGGTTTATATCAACCTGCGCCATTCTATCACGAAAATAGTCTAATGCAAAGACGAAAAAAGGTTCGGGTATGTGGTTGCATTTTTGCGCAAACCCTTTGGTTGAAATGCCACTCAGATATGAATAGTCAAATGGTACTATCTGCTTCAAATAATCGGACATGCCTGGCACAGAAAATTCCCACAAACCTGACTTTTCATTCATATATATATAAAGGATGCTTTCTTCTACTATATCTCTTCGGGAAGGAAAACCGCACGCCGGACACATACAGCAGACAGGAATAAAATTGTGGTTACTGCTATATAGCTGGGTCTCAATTTCCCGAACAAGAAATAAAGGTTTCGCCAAGAATACACCATCATTTATCTGCACTAAAGGCTGATATTTCATTTTATTTAAAGAGGCTGGAATACTGTCAAAAAACATCCATCTCCAGAGGTAACTTATAGCGGTATCACCCAAATGCAAACCACGCGCTATAAAATTCACTTTACTTTTGTCCATTAACCGCAACAATGCCCTGTCACCCACATTTTTTCTGATAGACGAACACTGTTTACACGGTGACTGCTCTCCGTTTTGATACTTTATGGTATTCTGTGTTTCATTAAATGCGTCAATACAAATTATATTCAGCCAGTCAATTTGTTTGCTTAATGATTCAAATACTTTATTGTCCCATTGTTTTACCGTAAAGCCGGAGCCCTGAAAGCGAAACCCATTC
This sequence comes from Treponema sp., assembly GCA_031254385.1. The sequence goes on from JAIRUO010000163.1 coordinate 5,074, forward strand.
TGCATATACCATAAGTAAACTCCCCGGCACATACAAAAGCTGTCTTTCCCACCAGACAGAGAAAACCACCAATATATGTCGTTTAGGTTATATTTAGGCTGCACATAATTTTTCATATAGAGATCGATTTTTTGAAAGATAATGTTGTCACTTTCCATAATCATGAATTCTATACATTATACTCTGGAATTATTTATTAGTCAAGGCACCGCATTGCCTCATGTCGGCGTTCAGTAGAAATGAGCCTTCAGAACTGCTGCTTGGCAAGGTAGAAATGGGGTTATTCGTCGAACATTGTTGAAATTTCTTTAACCAGCAGAGGCTTGTCCTTCCACAGGATTTGGATGGAGTAGTCTAGCTTTACCCGTACAAGAACTTTGTCTTTTGTACGCGGCAGTGTTTTATTCGTATCAAGAATCTGGAACAGGCGAGTTTCAAACCGGATTATGTAATCCTTGCTTATTACCCTGTCAAACTCCATGCAGAGTATATCGTCAATTTTTACTTTGCCAATATCCACATGGGCGTCATCCTCGCTCCTGGGCGGGCGGCTGAATTTTCTGTTCATCTTCGGCAGGTATGTTTCCGACAGGAATTTGTTGGCGTCCTCGATTGTGCAGATATTCTCCAGGCGCAGCTCCTTTACAAGCCTGTCCTGATCTACCCCATGATTGCGTTCAACCCGCCTTTTAGCCTGCGGGCTGTTGGCGGCTATTACTTCAATGCCCAGCCTGTCGCAGGCCTTCCCGAAATGGCTTTTCGGCCTGACTACGCCGGCCAACAGCTCCGCATCGGTAGGCTCTCTGGTCAATACAAATGCATTTTTCTTATCGCAATAGAGCGATTCCGGTATCCCGTACCGCCTTATCCACATCTTCATCACGGTCATTGCCCCAAACATGGTTTCTTCCTCAAAAAACTGAGACAGCCGTGTCTTGGTCGCGTCGTCTATCATCGTCATCAAACAGCAATGCTGGCCCCTGCCTTCAAACCAGTCATGATGGCTTCCGTCAAACTGAACAAGTTCTCCAAAGCTTGCCCTTGGCGTGCGTCGGCTCCGGTAGTCGCTGTTTTTCCTTTTCGTTTCCCATAACCCGGCTTTTAACAATTCCCGTCGCAATGTGCTTACGCTTATTGCAAGGCCGTCTTTCTCTTCAAGCATTTCCTGCGCCAGTGTCGGCCCGAAATCGCCGTATCTATCGCAATATAGTTGTACCGCTTTGGATATGACCGCATCTTTGGTTTTGTAATTGGACGGTTTGCCGACATTGCCATGTACCAATGCCTCATCTCCGCCTTTCAAATAACGCTGGTAAATCCGTTTCCCTTGGCTGTAGCTAATGCCAATCTCCAATGATGCCGCTTTTAGCGTTTTTAGCTCCTGCTTCACCATTTCCATGATCTTTGCGCGGAGCTTTTCCTGCCCTTTCTTATGTTGCTTCATCCCTTATCATGGTTTTTATTGCCATTTTAAGGGCTCATTTCTACT
>JAIRUO010000177.1 GCA_031254385.1 Treponema sp.
ACCAACGGTTGGTTTCCGGTTACCGTATCTGTTTTAGCAATACCTCTTGAAAGCAATGTACTGGAACAATTGCTACTGGACGGATGGGATTATTTTTCAGATGCTACTTCTGTTGACGAAGTTAAAGCCACAATAAAAATACTGCAAAAAACAAACCATTTGTCAGGGATTGAGGAATATGATCCCCGTGATGTTTGGCAGGCGATTGAAGAAAGAAGGAAAGGGAAGAAAAACCAAGCGGCGGTTTCTGGCGATGACATAAAAAGACCTGAATGGGATGTATTAACTTCCGATAAACCGCCTGTGGTATGGCCCCATTTTATGAGCAGTATCAGTGTTGTACCGGAAACATTCAAAAAATATATTTCGAAAGTTGTTCTGCTTGAACGGCTAAAAGAAGTTAACGCCCTTTTGGGATATACCCGCGTTGAAGCCCCTGATAATGCCAGCGATTCCGAAGAAGGCCCGCCTATGGCGGATTTAAGTAGCCATAAACCTGAATGGGTTCCCGCTGTTGAAGTGCACGGCGAAGGCGTATTTATAACAATAAACGAAGCACTAATTTCTGAATGGGAAAGAAAAAAGACTGTAAAGGAAAGGGATCAGTTGCTTAGGAAAGGACATGAAAAATGGCGGATTGCCCGCAAACTAAATCCGCATGACGGATATCCAGGTATTCGTTATGCCCTTTTACATACCCTTTCCCATATTCTGATACGGGAACTTGCCTTGGAGTGCGGGTATAACGCCGCAAGCATACGTGAAAGAATATATGCTGACAGCAATCCGTTGTCTCCGATGGCAGGTATCTTAATCTATACCGCGGCGGCGGATTCCGATGGCACATTGGGCGGTTTGGTTGAACTGGGAAAGCCCGAAAACCTTGGACGTATAATAAACTTGGCATTAAGGCGTGCTACCATTTGTTCATCAGATCCCCTTTGTTCAGAACACGATCCCGGCAAAGATCGTTCTTTGCACGCCGCAGCCTGTCATGCCTGTACTTTTGCAGCCGAGACATCCTGTGAAAAAGGCAACCGTTATCTGGACAGGGCTTCATTAATTCCTGTCTTTGGAAATTCAGATGCTGCATTTTTCGATCTAAAGGATCTGTAACTTGAAAGACTTATTGGCAATTATTGCAGAGCTTGGAATTGAGTTGCACCCGGATAGAATAAATTTTATAGCAGATAAAATTGAAACGATTGATTCAGTTGAGCATTTTGCATTGATCAAAACTGTTTTGGGGCCGAGTGCAAATAAAACAATCGTTTCACAGTTTGATGTTGCCTGGAAAAATAATAAGAATATCAGCCCGCAGGAAGTAGCGGCAGCATTAAGAGGCGCATCTGCCGCAGCCATTGAAAATGAAAAAAGAGGAAAAACAGAAATTGTATGGACAGGCCCATCCACAGGCCAGATTCCGGTCAGACATACAGAGCAGGTTCTTTGTGAGGTCATAAATTATGCTCAAAGGCATCTGTTTATAGTCAGTTTTGTGGCTTATAAGATTGATTCTGTTATTAAAGCCATGCGTGATGCAATTGGAAGAAATGTTCAAATTAATTTACTGCTGGAATTGTCCGCCATAGAAGGTGGTCATGTCAGCCAAGATTCTATAAAAATGATGAAGGGGCTTCTCCCCTCGGCGAATATTTATACATGGCCATCAAAGGCGAAGAGAAATACAACTCCGCATATCGGCGCAATTCATGCCAAATGTGCAGTTGCTGATGGCGAGCTTGCCTTTATAACAAGTGCCAACCTTACGTCTGCTGCTATGGAACGAAACATTGAACTTGGAATACTTATTAGAGGTGGGAAATTGCCTTCTGAATTACAAAAGCATTTAGATTCATTTATTGTAGCTGGGATTTTTGAGAAAGCTGGGACGTAATTACTATAGAATTACGGCAAAAACACTTGACCCCTTACATTCAGGGAAAAACCTCCGCCTCCTCCGTTTGCTTGGTGCAAGAATCATGCAATTTTTTTATAGGTGTAAACAATTTCCGGCTCATCAGGTTCTTCGACAGGTTCGCCATCAAAATCAGGGGCTTCATCAAAAATAAGGGTAAAAGTATCTTCCGGTAAATCAAAATCCATACAACATTCAAGTTCATAGTCTTCTGTAACAAATTGACTTAAACCATTATATGGCTCATTACTTGTTTCAATTGTTTCTACATTACCATCATCGTTAGTAATCCTAATCCTGTTAGGGTGCATTTGTACGTATAGGTCAATTTTACGATAAGTGTAATCAGAGGCAAGTAAGATATTTGGATAGACATTAAATTGATCATGGAACCTTATAGCATACAAATGTATAGTATCGTCCCATATTGAGTAATCAGAAATTATTCCGGTTAATTTTAGCCTACTGTCGTCTTCCATTAAGCAATCACCAGTATAGATTATTTTCGATTCTTATGCCATTCCTCCAACTCCTGTCGCCTTTTTGGCGACCTCCCAGGCCAAAAAATACGGTATCTTTAATAAAAAGAACGGAGGCTAAAATGAATCAAAACTTAACGGAAATTGTGTTTATCCTTGACCGGAGCGGTTCTATGAGCGGGCTTGAGAATGACACAATCGGAGGCTTTAACGGATTTGTGAAAAGCCAGGCAGGGGTCGGGCAAACCAGCCTTACCACTATACTCTTTGACGATCGATATGAAGTCCTTCATAACGGCATTGATGCTGGGAATGTGGCTCTTACAAACAAGGAGTATTTTACCCGTGGCAGTACCGCTTTACTTGATGCTGTAGGCAAAACCATTAACGATGCAGGGAAACGCCTTAATGAAACACCGGAAGCATTACGGCCAGGAAAAGTCATTGTCGTAATCACTACCGATGGGCTTGAAAACGCAAGCAGGGAGTTCAGCTATGATGCGGTCAAAAGAATGATTACCCACCAAACTGAAAAGTACGGTTGGGAGTTTATATTCATGGGTGCCAATATTGATGTTGCAAAAGAAGGGGACAAACTTGGCATCCTTCCAGGCCGATCCATTGCCTTTGCGGCAAGTCCATCAGGTTTAAATGATATGTTTTGCGATGCTGCGCTGATGTGCTGTTCCCTTAGAGAACCCAAACCGCGAAAAAAGAAGAACAAATCAGCATAAGCTAAATACGCCACCCCGGTGCATTCATCGGGCAGATTTAAGTGGTATACTATACTCGGAGAATACTATGATAGACGAAAGGGCCATTGAAGGCTTACGGGAGTACCTAAAGGATAACTATATTTCCTTCCCTGCTATGTCTGTTGAGCAGGCCAGATCAGAGGTAATCATCGCTGCTTGTCTTTCTTGTGAAATGAGAAAATCATCTTTCCGTGATTTTTCCGATGATGCTTCTGAATACATCAAAAAAAATAAGAAGCCCGGCAGCTTTGCCCATGCTTTAGACAAAAAACGGGAAGAGAAGGGGCTTTCGCCATCTGAACTGTACAAAAAGGCAAACATTGACCGGAGGCTATACTCAAGGTTCATGGGGCCTGAGGGAAGGCATCCTTCAAAAAATACGACAATTAGTTTCGCCCTTGCCTTGGGCCTTGACCGGAAGGAGTTTGACGAGCTGCTGCAAACAGCAGGTTTTGCGCTCAGCAATACATCCAGCCGCGATGTCTGCATTATGTACTGCCTTGAAAACAGCATTTATGATATTGATGATGTAAACGCTTTACTGTTTGCAATAGGACTTGAACCCTTAACGAGGGAGTGAATATATAGAATTACGCTATTGCCGGCGGTGAGACTTGAACTCACACATACTTGCGTACGGTAGATTTTGAGTCTACTGCGTCTGCCATTCCGCCACGCCGGCCAAAAAAACGCACGGCGTTAAGCCGTACCAACCAACTATACCCCAAAAAACTCTATCGCAACAAGCCTTACTCACCAATAATCTTAACCAGCACTCTTTTCCGGCGCTGGCCGTCAAACTCGCCGTAAAAGATCTGCTCCCAAGGGCCAAAGTGGAGTTTGCCGCCGGTTACCGCGACCGTTACTTCCCGGCCCATGATTTGGCGCTTTAGGTGGGCGTCGGCGTTGATTTCGCCGGTGTTGTGGCGGTAGGAAGAGACTGGCTCATGAGGGGCAAGCTTTTCGAGCCATACGTCAAAGTCCTGGTGTAGGCCGGATTCATCGTCATTGATAAAGACGCTGGCGGTAATGTGCATGGCGTTTACCAGGCATAGACCCTCCTGTATGCCTGATTCCCTTAACAGAGCTTCTACCTCACCGGTAATGTTAATGAACTCGCGGGGTTTTTTGGTATTGAACCATAATTCTTTGGTAATGGATTTCATGGCTCATTATTACCTTAAAGTGTTATTTGTTCAATAAAAAAAACATTTTCGTTAGAAGGGCTATTGCCATTACCGCTATACTTTTGTATAGTAAATAATCATTATGCAGCCGGATTTTTTTATTGACAGCGAACCTCAGACCGCTGCCGCCGGGCAGCATGCCCTGGTATACTCAACCGAGCCGCAAAGCGGCGTCGTATCAACGATACGCGGTTCCCCTCTTGAAGCCCTCTTTGAACTATCGCTTCGTGCTTATGATACGGTTATACATGCGGAAATGGATGAAAGCTTTCCGCAGATCGAACTGGAACAATATATTCAAAAAATTTTTGACGCGGTACGCGAAACAGAAAAGAGCCTGGGCCAACACAGCCGCCAAAAAAAATCTGAAGCAGATATACAGCTTGCTTCCAGGGCTGCCGCTGAAAAGGCGGCCTCTGACCGGGGCGATGCTCTGGTACGCAGGGTTTGCGATGCGGCGTATAAAGTCGAGCACGAAATCCACCGCCTAATGGGGCTGCTCCGCTTCAATCCCGGCGCTGACAATATGTGGCTGGCACGTTGTGCGCCGGATCACTTTATTCTGCCTTGTCTAGCGGAGCATTTTATGGCGCGTTTTGGCGATGATCCCTGGGCCATAATCGACGAGAAGCGCGGCCTGGCACTGGTACGCCAAAGAGGAGAAGATTGCAGGTTTGGCCCTCTTTCAGCATTTCCCTTTTTGGCAGACGGCGTTCAGATGCAGGATAATTGGGAGGATCTGTGGCGTCATTATCACAAAACCATCTTCATAGAAAACAGAAAAAACCCAGGATTGCAGCGCCAGTTAATGCCTGCCAGATACTGGAAATACCTACCCGAAAAACATTAAACTCCTGTAATCAATTAATAAATTATGCTATTATATTTATATATGCGGTTGTCCTTATGTAAAAAGACGCGAGGTACAATAATGCCATGCCTGTTGTTTTTGTTCTTCTTTTGTGGAGGAAAACTTCATTCTGTGGAGATTTTCCTTACGCTGGAAGACGCTATCAACCGGGCTATTGCGAACAGTATAAGTTTGCAAAAAAACGTAATTGAATTGGAACTTGCACAGTACAGCGCCGAGCATATCTGGTCAGTGTTGTTTCCCTCTTTCAGCCTTGGCGCAGAGCTTATCTTTCTCCCCAGAACAAACCTCATTTCGTCACCGGGCTTCAATTATAATGCAAATGGTATTCCGTACTCTGTGAATTTTGGCATTGATATACAGCTAAACACGACAATTCCCTCTTCCATGCGGGAGACTGAATTGGCGTACCGTATGGGCTTGCTGTCTTATGAAAACGCAAGCCGCCGGGTAGCTCTGGAAGCAACTAAAACTTTCTATAGTCTTTTGGCTAATAAAGTGAATATAGCAAATCTGGAAGAGGCCCTGGCGTTGGCGGAACGCCAGCTTGAAAATAACCGCATTGCCAGGGCAAATGGTTTGATCGGGGAACTGCCTTGGCTTCGAAGCAGCCTTAGCGCAGAGACGGCAAGGTACAATCTGAGTGTTGCCCAGGCCTCGTTCGATAATTCTCTGAAAGAGTTTTTAACCACTCTGGGACTGGACAGGAATACAGAAGTGATCCTTGTTGGAACAATTAATCCGGTTCAGGTTAATGTTGATGCTGAAGCCCTTATTCTGGAATTTCTTCCCAGACGACCCGACATAATCAGCCAGCGGCAGATCATAGAACAGGCGGTACTAAGACGTACTCAAAGAATTATCTCTACTAAGGCGCCGTCCCTTAGTTTTAGGGTCGGCTGGACAGGCAGCCTGACAAATACAGGGTTCACAGACAATCTGTCAGGAAGCCTTAGCTTAACCATTCCCATAGACCCCTGGATACCGGGAACCCAATCCAACCAGGCCCTTAGAGCCACTGACGCAGATTTGGAAAAAGCAAGGCTGGAGTTGCTCAATACTGAAAATGCGGCCAGAGCCAATATACGTTCCCTTTCAGAAAACATAAATAATGCCTGGGAAAGCATAGAGATGGCCAGTCTTATTTTGGAAATCGCCCAGCGTACTTATGAATTAACAGAAGCGGGGCTTCGGAGCGGAAGCGTGGAATACCTTAGCTTTGAAAATACCCGGAAAGATTTGGCTGATGCCCAATACCGGTTATTGCAGAGCGAATTAAACTATCTAAACCTTTTATTAGATTTGGCTTCCAGCCTTAATGTAGATTTGGAAACTCTTATAAGGAGAGGAGAGTGAAGGAATCAAAGGGTTCTCGAATAGTAACAGTCATTACATTTATCGCAATAGTTATTGTCGGATTTTTTTTGTATCGTGAAGTAACTGGTGGCGCAGGAACAAGTACCGCGCAAGGTGCCTTAGACGGAAGGCCGGGCAGACAGGTTGCCGTTGCGCGTAACCCAACTTCCGTTAGGGTTACTCCGGTGGTGCTTGGAACAATCGAAAACAGCATTATCATTAATGGAGATGTTTTGACATCAACCCAGGTTTCTATATATCCCGCCGTTGCAGGTATAATTACAGAAACCAGATTCAGTGTAGGGGACAGGGTAAGCCAGGGTGCCGTGATGGCTATGGTAGACCCTTCAAGGCCAGGAGAGGCTTTTTCCCAGAGTGCTGTAACTTCAACCATCAGCGGAACTGTAATCCATGCGCCAGTTAATACTGGCGATACGGTTTCAGCTAACACTATCATCTATTTGGTTGGCGATCTTTCCAGCCTGATTGTCGAAACCTTTGTGCCAGAACGTTTTTCCAATTTCGTGCAACGCGGGCTCGCGGCTCAGGTTTTTCTGGAGGCCCTGCCTGGAGAGACTTTTCAGGCAGTAGTAAATGAAATTAGCCCGGTGCTAGACCCGGTAAGCCGCAGCCTCAGAATAAGGCTCCGTTTTTCCGGGCCTGCGGACAGCCGTATTAAGGCCGGGATGTTTGCCACGGTAAGACTGGTTACCAATGTCAGGCGGGATGTGCCCATAATACCCAGAGCCGCGATGATAGACAGCTATGGTTCGTGGATAGTCTTTGTGGTTGATGAACAGAATATAGCCCAGTGCCGCGAAATACATCTTGGCCTGGAGAACGAGGAATTTGTAGAAGTGATAGACGGATTAAGCCCGAGCGACAGGGTGGTCAGCGCCGGACAGCACTTCCTTACCCACGGCGAACTGGTACGCATTGTGGAATAGCATTGTTCAAAATTCTGGAAAGATCAGGAGAGCGGTTTGAATATTGCAGGGTTTTCGGTAAACAGGTCAGTTACAGTAATTGTTATTTATGTCTTGATAATGGGAATTGCCGCTACCATAATTCCAAATCTGGGAGTCGATCTTTATCCCTCAACAACAATGCCTGTGCTTACTGTTTTTACCAGTTGCCCCGGTGCGAGCCCTGTCGATGTTGAACAGAATGTAACCATGCCCCTGGAACGGGCCCTTGCCTCTATCCAAGGTCTTGTAAATATGACGTCCATTTCATCCTTTCAAAATAGCAGTATCACTCTGCAATTCAATTATGGTACCAATATGGACAAGGCCATGACTGACGCGCAGACTCTGGTAAGCCGTCTTGGTAATTCTTTGCACAGCGACGCAGGGTCTCCTACAGTGCAGCGTGTTGATATGTCCTCCACGCCTTTAATAAGCCTGATAATCCGGGGCAATTATCCGCCGGATCAGCTTCGGCTTTTTGCTGAAAATGAGATTCAGTCCAGCATCGAAAAGATAGCAGGAGTGGCTGCCGTGGAAGTTACAGGCGGGACTACCCAGCTAATACAGGTAGCTGTATCCCTGAATCGGCTGGCGGCATTTGACCTGACCCTCTCTGATGTAACCAATTCCCTTCAGGAAGTGCTGGACAGCCTGGATCAGATTAAACGCCTGGTAGTCAAAACGGTGAATATAAACGGCGCTGCGGGCCAGCCAAACCGTTTCCAGGTAATCCGCCTTGAAGATATTGCCGATGTCAGCATAGCGCATAATGATAACGCGGAAAGGGTTTATGTAAACGGCGAAACTGGCATTTACATTCAGGTAAGCAGTAAGGGCGGCAGCAATCAGGTTCAGGTTTCAAATAACGTGAGGGATGCGCTGGAAGAAATAAACAACAGTCTGCCCCAGGGAATTACGCTGGAGCTTCTTTCAGATAACACCACCATGACTAGGTCAACCTTAAGCCAGGTTTATACCTATGCCATCCAAGGCGCAATTCTTGTCATGGTGCTTTTGTTCCTCTTCCTTAGAAATATAAAGGGAACCCTGATTACTGGTTTGGCCATACCAATTTCCATATTGCTCACCCTTATGTTCATGTCAATTTTTGGCTTTACATTAAATCTTCTTACCATGACTGGCTTGATCATAGCCATGGGGATGACTATCAACGGATCTATAGTAGTACTCGAAAACATTCACAGTTATAGGGAGCGCGGGGTAAAATCCAGGATAGCGGCTGTTCTGGGCAGCCGCGAAATGCTCAGGGCAATAATTACATCTTGTGCCTCTACCCTCTGTGTTTTTATTCTCATGATTATTTATAAAAACGATCTTGGGTACCTGGGCCTGATGTTTGGTAACCTCATCTTTACCGTGGTTATCGCGCTCGTAATTTCACTGATAGTCGCAATTACCCTGGTGCCTTGCCTTTGCGGTTCCGTTTTCCCCATCAATACCAGAAAACAGAAGCCGTTAAAAATATGGGTCTTGCGCTATTTTGATGACACCATGGAAGCGATATTCCGAGGCCTTGAAAACGGGTACAAAAAAACCCTGAATTACTGTCTTTCGCACCGCTTTATTATCATACTTTTTGTGATGATCCTTATGGCCTTGACCGTTACGCAGTTTACCAAGATGAATATGAACCTTTACAGCCGCAGCTTTACAGATGACAATATCAATATCAATGTATCCTTACCACAGGGAACAGTTATTGATGAAACCGAAGCGCTGCTCTTTAAGCTCGAAGAGATCGCCAAAGAAGAGGTTAAAGGTTATCAGAATATTATTCTGACATCTTGGCCTACCGGAACTATGCAAGGAAACATACAGATAACGCTTCCCGAATCCGCAATGCAGATTGATACTCCTGCCGACATAATCGCCAAACTAACTCCTTACCTTTATTTATTCCCCGATGCTATTATTAGTTTTAGTGCCAATCGCGGCATTGGAACAAGTTCAGCGGTAGAACTTGCCATCAGCTCCAAAAATTACAATTCTATTATGGAAACCGCCAATGAAATTGTCTCCATCATCAAGCGCTACCTTCCCGAAATTGAAGACCCTGTTATCAATATTGACGAAGGAGCTCCCCAGCTTGAGATAAACCTTGACCGGGACAGGGCCGCCGCTCTGGGCATACCGCTTTCAACTATCGCGTCAGAAATCAGGACAGCCGTGGACGGCACGACTGCGACAACCGTCACTATAGGTGGCCGACTGATGAATGTGAATGTCGGGCTCAGGGATGCCGACAGAATAGGTATGCTAAATCTGGACGCCCTCTTTGTGATGAGCCAGAACGGCAGCCGCATTCCCCTTGCCAGTGTCGCATCTGTTGTGGAAGGCCGCTCTTCATCTCCCATACGCCGGGAAAACCAGGAACGGGTTGTGCGCATAACTGGCCAGCTTGCCCCTGGCATTGCCGCGACAGAAATGCAGCGCATACTGAAAGATACGGTAAAAGAACATCTGGTAATGCGCGAGGACCTTACAGTCCGGTATTTGGGCGAAGCACAGGAAATCGCCAGCTATTACAGCATATTCCTGCTTATCATTGCTGCGGCAATAATCCTGGTATTCGGCATTATAGCAAGTCAGTTCGAGTCATTTGTGGATCCCCTGATAATCATATTCTCCGTGCCTCTGCTCCTTATAGGCGTTGTGTGGCTTTACAAAATTACCGGCCAGACCATGACCATAACCTCTGCAGTAGGCATTGTCGCATTGGTCGGGGTGGTAACAAATAACGGCATTATACTGGTGGATTATACGAAAACCCTGCGGGCCAGGGGTTATAAAGTCAGGGAAGCCTGCCTGGAAGCTGGCCGTACTAGGCTACGGCCTATATTGATGACGAGCCTTTGCGCCATTCTGTCCCTGGTACCCATCGCCTTCTTTCCAGGCATGGGAACAGATAACATACGTCCCATTGCCCAAACCTTTATAGGCGGCCTTGCGGTAAGCTCATTTATGACGCTTTTCCTTATACCTGTGCTGTACTCGCTATTCAACAACTGGCGTGACAGAGAAAAAACAGGCATTACCCGACACTGATATTGAGCTTTCTTCTGTCTAATAAATACTATAGCAGATACCGGTCTTTCTCGTCCTCTCCACTGGGGAACATAAAAAGGTCGGGCAGCTTAAAGCTTTTTTCCAGGGTAAAAGAAAGAGTGGTAAGGAGACCGCTGATTACAGGTATCCTGAATACGCGGTTCAGGGGTTCGTATCCCTCTGCTTTTGCGCGTATTGTATACTCAAAGAGGGTCTCTACGTCGGTTTTCTCCGCGGGAATAGGAACCGGCCAGAAACTAAAGGTCCCTTCCGTCTGAGATACCAAATGAAGCGGATTCTGCCAGTTGGCATCTTTCATGACCGCCAGGGCGCCATTATAAAAGAGTTCAACGTTAATTCCGGAAATAGGAGAAAAATTGACGCCGTCAAAGATACGTCCGGTAATGGCTGGTATAAAATAGGCAGGTTTATGCTTGAAAGAGATTTCCTGTTCCGGAGATTGGGTATGCCCAAAATTAGGCCGCTGATTATGATGCACCCTCATTATTCCTTCATGAATCAGTGAGGCAATTTCCGCTGAGAATTGCGGGCTTTCTATTGTTTCCTGATGAATCCTGGCGGCACCGCGGTTTGAGACAATGTAGTAAGGAGTAGTCCGGTTAAGGACATAGCAGGCCGTATCCATGCGGCACTGATGGCAGGTACAGATCTTTTCAGCATTCCCTTTTGACTCTATAGATTCATAAATTTCGTCCACCCTGGGAATTACTATATCTTCAATCGTATTATGGAGTTCCATGATTATCCCTTTCACCCTTTATCTTATAATTGTAACCATTTTTGCGTAATTTGCAATATCTTTTTGCTTAATGATGATAAATTCTTCTGATCTGGGACAAGACCGGGTTCAACAAAGATGCGGATTTTTTGCAGGGAATTCTTTAGGGCCCTTACCATTTCGTCCTTAAATGCGCTGGAACTGTCGGAAAAACTACACTCTTCATCAACTATATAGAGGTCTGATTCAAAGGAAACAGGCTCAGGAACGTCAATTATTAGCTTTTCCGCCGAGATTTTCTCCAGGAGGCCAGAAAGGGCTTCTGCCAGGTCTTTTTCAAGATTTAACCGATTTTTTATGTCCAATGCGGTATTATTGAGTTTTTCATCAAAAGGAAACTCCGCTGCCGTAACATAAAACTGCCCATTCCGTACCGATTGCACTATGGCAGGCTTTTTACTCTCTATAAGGGAAAAAAACCCCTCATCATCCAGGTTATAGAGCTCCTCCTGGGCAAGCATTTCGTCTTCCAGAGCACTTAAGATGGCTTTTTTAATCATTGCGGTGGCTGAACGTACCTGTTTGTGCCAGTAAACGGTTCTATACATCAGATATTTTGAAAAAAGCATGGATTCTACGCTTGGAATCCCCTTTTCATATATGTCTGTTCCCCTTTCAGGATGGGGACAGAGGCAGGAAAGGACAAAATCCACATCCTGTACGCCGTAAGAGATACCGCAGCAGCGGGCATCCCTGTTCAGGTAATCCAGCTTGTCCGGATCCAGGGTTCCCGAAAGTAGACGCTGGTAGAAAGCAAGTTCATTTTTTTCTGTGGTCTTCATATCGATTATGGCAGCAGTAAAAGCCGGATCCCCGCCTGCTTTTGCAACAAGGCTCATGATTGGTTCAGAACGTATGATTTTTCCTGTCAGAGCTTCATGGGACTCCAGGGGCAGTTCTTTTAGCGAATGGGTATAGGGAAAATGCCCCAGGTCGTGCAGTAAGGCCGCGCATAGAAACGAATAAACCCCTTCCTGGGTCAGCCATTTGTCCGCCCCTAGCTTAACCAGGCAGATCAGAAGCCTTCTTGCCAGATTATACACGCCGATTGAATGGCTTGCCCTTGTATGGGTTGCGCCGGGATAAACGTAAAAGGCTGGCCCCAACTGCACGATCCTGTGGAGGCGCATAAAAGGTGCAGATTTTGTCAAAGCCGCCATGCCGGGAGTCAGGTAAATATGCCCCCATAAAATATCCCGTATGGGCTCTGTATACCCTGTTTCCAGGCAGGAGAGTATGCTTTGCTTCACTGTTTTATTGTATCTGAATCATTGGGAAGTGGGGAGTGGGGAGTGGGTACCACGCGCTACGTTACTTTGTGTCGCTGATTGCAACTATGTTAAGAAAAATGTGTCAGAAATTATATGCAAAGTAAATTAGTATCAAAAGACTTCCAGTATTCGATAGGAGAGGAAATCGCCAATTCAATCCTTCATGGAATCGGCGCAATGCTGGCCGTAGCTGGCTTGGTTCTGCTCACCCTTAAAGGTGCAGGTTATCTATCAGACAGCGGTGGTAACAGTCTGATGGTGTTTTCGTATATTGTCTTTACCGTTGGAATGATTTTAACGTTTCTCGCCTCCACATTGTACCATGCAATTCAGCAGGTAGATGCAAAACGTATCTTCCGCATCCTTGATCACGGCGCGGTTTACCTGCTTATCGCGGGAACCTACACCCCGATAAGCCTCCTTGCCTTGGGTGGGGCAGCGGGATGGGTTTTGTTCGGCATAGAATGGGGCCTCGCGGTTACCGGGATTACCTTATATTCGATGAATGTTAAGTTCATCAAGAAAATAGAAATCGGCCTTTATGCTATTATGGGCTGGGCCGTTGCTGTGTATGCTCCTCGCCTTGCTTCCTCCATCTCCACCTTAAGTTTGGTACTGATTTTTGCCGGCGGTCTTGCTTATACACTGGGCATTTTCTGGTACGCGAGGAAGAAACACCGGGGCTCCCATGCCATCTGGCATATTTTTGTCCTGCTCGGCGCAATTGGGCACTGGCTTGCAATCTGGTTTATGTAAACCCTTTAAATGAGCAATTAGTAGAGAGAAATGAGCAAAGTAAGGCCCTTCATTTTTCACCTCTTATATAGTATAATAATGTTATGCCAAAACCCCGTTCCCTGTTCCCTGCCCGCAGCGCTCACGCTCGCCTAAAGGCGAGCTACCTTTCTCGAATATTGCGGACTCTTCCTGCGCTGGAACGTGCGAAATTTTTTCATCTACGCCCCTTGACGGGGCGCAGACAGTGGTTCCCCCACTCCCTACTCATACTCCTTCTTGTTCTTCCGGTATGCCTCTTTTCCCAAGAAATACCTGACTCTTTTAGCGGTACAATTCCGGAAGCTCTGCTCCTGCCTTTACGAGGCGAGGTTCCCCGCTATCCCAGGGATATGGTTATTGGGGCATTGGGACAAGGTACAGTGCCGGATGGGGCATGGAGCTTTGCAAACAATTTTATTTCGGCCCTTATGGCAAGGCAGACGGGCAATGCAATTCTTGTAAATCTGAACAGTAGATTGGTAGAAAACTACTTTTTTACCCTTGATACAATTAACCCTCTTAAGTATCATCTGGGAAGCGGCCGGATGGAACCGGACGGAACTTTTTCGTTTTTGGTACGTTTTTTGGGAAGGGAACAGTGGATTGCAGGAGAGTTGTACCTAAGAATGGAAGGGAATAGCTGGCTTTTTGATGATTTAATTCTTGAAGAAGGCCGGA
>JAIRUO010000186.1 GCA_031254385.1 Treponema sp.
GCGGCGATTCATAAGATGATGGAATATCGGAAACTGCGTTTTGGCCCGGGACGGAACGGCGCAGAAGTGATGTATTCGGGGGTAATGGTGCGCCACCTTGTAATCCCCGGCTGTCTGGAAAATACCCGGCAAGTCCTCCGCTGGTTTGCGGGAAATTGTCAAGGCCGCGCCCTGCTTTCACTTATGACTCAGTATACGCCTGTAAAGACAGACAGCCGGAACGGAACAGCCATTCCCGGCGGCTATGTCTTGCCAGATGAATACGAGGCGGTAATGACCATGCTGGATGAGTTCGGCATAGAGGACGGTTATTGTCAGGAGCTTGTTACCGGATCTGACTGGCTGCCGGATTTTAAGCGGCAAAATCCTTTTTCATCGGAACTGTCCCTGCCGGTCTGGCACTGGAAGAAATCGTAATTGCTCGCCTAGAAATCGTTTCGATTACCATTTTTGTACCGTTTTCCCCTCAATCTAATACTTTTTCCTTAGTAAAATCATACTTTTTCCTGATTGTTTTCTAGAAAATTCAACCTATAATTTAGGGTTAAATGGCGTAATAGCCCAACACTTCCTATTAAGGAGACTTTTATGAAAAAGCTTATTTTCTTCGTTTTGATTCTTTTTGCGCTTTCATATTCAGTTTTTGCGCAATTCCATTTTGATGTAAACGTAGGTGGTGGTTTCTCCGCTCATAAGAATACAGTGGCTGACGAATATGACCATGTCCGTGATTGGAATACAGCGCCTTTTTTGACTCTCGGGGCAGGAATTGGCTATGCGCCTTTTGGATTCCCTCTGTATATTGTGGGTGAATATAAAAACTATAATTTTAATTCACATTTTGTTGGCGCTGGTGTTATTTATTATCCTTTCAGCAATAAGTTCCTGCAACTTGGTTCTTCTTTGGGATATGTGTCGGGAAGATCTGATGGGGATGGAAAATGGCAACCGATAAATGGGTTTATGTTGAATGTAAGTGTCGCCCTTTCTCTTCTCTTTCCTGAAATTTCTTATTTAGGTGTAAGATATTCTTTGAGGCTTGATGGTAAAATGATCCATATGTTTGGTTTGTTTGTTTCTATACAAGGCGAGTTTTAAGGGTAATGCCAGTAAAGTACACGGGTACAAGGCTGTCGAACCGCAGACTTTAGGTCTGATGGTTTGCAAACGGCTTTATATACATTCGTTGAAGAGGAGGCTTTTTATGAAAAAGACGCTAGAAAAAATCGCTATAATTTTGATTCTGGTATTGCTCTGTAATGTGTTTACCGGCTGCTTATATACCGCATATGTTGTTGCAGATGGTGTCAAGGGAGTCGGTGAAGCCTATGAAACGGCAAAAGAAATTGAAAAAAGGGGGCCCAGAAGAACGAATCCCTATCTATTTAAAAACAGCAAGTTTACCGCAACGATAAGCTACCTGCCGGAAGGGGATATTAGTTCTATATTGTAAGGGGGAATCTATGAAAAACAAAGGCGTTTTTCTATTTGTATTGACATTCACTTTTGTCTTTATGAGCGGATGCTACACTGCCGTTCCATATTCATTTGCGGAGAACGAAAGCGGAAACGGGACAGCCACGATAACTTTTCTCTCCGAGAAAACAGCATCAGGCGTTGATTTGCATTATTTTGAAGGAATTGAACTGCCCATGCCTGAAAGAAAGAAATATTGGGCGCCTGTTACATTCCCGGCAGGAAGGCCGTTTGCCCTGACAGTGAATGTTTATTATTCTAATACAGATTATGGCACGGAGGTGATTTTTAACTGCCCTGCGTTAACTGCCGGCAAGAGCTATACATTAGGAATTGAAATCAGAAGTCCAAGAACTTTTTTGGGAAGAACGATAGTAGAAATGGAAGAAAAGCTTGTGCTGCGGGATAAAAAGACAAAAGTGATAGTGTACGAAGAACTGTTAACCATCAGATGAGGCAACGGTGACTGACACCATTCCGCAAAACTGCTATAATGGCACATCAAATACAGCTAAAGAAGGGGTACATTATGGCAAAGGTAAGAGTAAAAACAGGTCCAAAGGCTAAAAAATCTCAGACTTCTGCGAAGTCTGGCGTCAAAAAAGCGACAGCAGCAAAGAAACCTCAGACTGCTATGAAGTCTGGCACAAAAAAGGCTGCCGCATCAAAACCATCGGCAAAGAGTGCCGCAAAAAAAGCAGCGTCAAAGAAACCGACTGCGGAGTAGACGAAACGGCCAGCTAAAACGGCGGCGGCACTATCCTTTTTCATCAGAACTCTCCCTGCTGGTCTGGCACTGGCAAAAGTCTTAATATGGTGTATAGTTATTTAAGAAATAAAAATGAAAAAATACCATATTTTTCTTTCCAAATTTGAAGAACCTCTGTCCAGCCGTACTGTTTCAAAACGTCGGCCCGTAATGGAATTCCATATACGGCAGGAGGTGCGGGAAGCCTGTGGCCTCAAAGACAGCCTTTTTTCCCTGAACGGGAATGTGGTGCTTGCCGATATGCGCCAGGTGCGGGACTTAACCATGCAGATCAATACCCGGCTTGGCCCGTCTCTTTATCCTGACAGAATAGTAAAAGCGGGTCAGTTGAATGCCATGGGCCTGATTGATGAAATCCTTCATTACGTGGTTGCTCTTTACCGGGAGCAGGTTCAGCCGGATCTCTTTAACGCTGCCCTTGAACATCTTGAAACAAAACTTGGCACGAATGATACTGGCGGATTGCTAAAGACTTTTGGCGTGCAGTTTCCGCCAAAGGCTGTGTATACCGGAAAGTCTACGGTGGAACAATATCTAGCCACAACAGAAGAAGGCGAAAGCTGCCGCTCTATAAGCCTTGAAGAAATACTGCTCCTGGCTATGGCAAATCTAAATCCGGCTTTTAAGCCCTTCCATTTCCTTTTTAGCGATACAGACCTGGCAAAAAAATCAGTGTACCCCGATGCTGTGGAGGAGTTAAAAACCCACTTGGCTGGCCTTCCTGTTTTTGGCCCGGCTGGAATGAATCTTTGGGATTTGCTCATGGCGCCGGCACTGGCGTCTCCAGATTCCCTTCTGGGTCAGCTTGAATATATGCGTAAAAACTGGGGCCTTCTTATCGGAAAATACGTAGGAAGGCTTTTAACGAGCCTTGACGTAATAAAAGAGGAAGAAAAACCCTATTTCGGCGGCCCCGGCCCCAGCGAAGCGCCGGATTACAGGTGGCTGGAGAATGAATACGAGGCATTTTCCCCGGATCAGGAGTGGATGCCCCGCACCGTGCTTATTGCCAAAAGCACCCTGGTCTGGCTTTTCCAGCTTTCCAGAAAATACGATCGTGAAATTACCCGGCTTGATCAGATTCCCGATGAAGAACTTGATGAACTGGCCCGCCGGGGTTTTACCGGCCTCTGGCTCATCGGCCTTTGGGAGCGCAGTCAGGCCAGCAAGACCGTCAAGCAATGGACAGGCAACCCCGAAGCCGCCGCAAGCGCATACAGCCTCTACGATTATGACATTGCCGGCGAACTGGGAAGCTGGGGTTCTTTGGCTAACCTTAGGGAACGCTGCTTCCGCCGTGGCATAAGGCTGGGATCGGATATGGTTCCCAACCATACTGGACTGGACAGCAGATGGATCATGGAACATCCGGATCGTTTTCTTCAGCTTACGTATCCTCCCTTCCCCGGTTATACGTTTAACGGCGGTAACCTTTCAAACCGGGACGGCGTAGGCATTTATATTGATGACCATTACTACAACCGCACTGATGCGGCAGTGGTTTTTAAGCGTGTTGATTTTGGTTCTGGCGAAACTCGCTACATCTACCACGGTAACGACGGCACTTCCATGCCCTGGAACGATACTGCGCAGATTGACTTCCTCAACCCCGAAGCCCGTGAAGCCGTAATCCGCACCATCATTGGCGTATGTCAGCAATTTTCGATAGTGCGTTTTGACGCTGCCATGACTTTGGCAAAGCGTCATATTCAGCGGCTCTGGTATCCTGAGCCGGGCCGTGGCGGAGACATTGCCAGCCGCTC
>JAIRUO010000284.1 GCA_031254385.1 Treponema sp.
TTTGCCTCTATATATATGGTTAATCCCAACACCGTCCAGAGAGCCTTGCTTGAACTTGAACGGGAGGGTCTTATAAGCACCAAGCGGGCAAGCGGAAAAACAGTTACGGAGGAGGTAAAAGTGGTACAGGAATTACGGGAAAACCTGGCAGCTTCCAAGCTGGAAAGCTGCCTAGCTTCTATGGAAGCCCTGGGCTACAGCCTGGAGGAGACTGCGGCTCTTTTTACGCGGACGTTAAAAGACCGGAAATCATTACAACCCACCATTCACAACAAGGAGGAAAATGTATGAGCAATTTGACATTAGAATGTCGAAGCCTAAGCAAACGCTATGGGAAGCTTATGGCCATTGACGGGGCTAATATCAGCCTTAAAAGCGGATGTATTACCGGCTTATTGGGGCCTAACGGCAGCGGCAAGACCACCTTTATCAAGCTGGCTACCGGCCTGCTTCAGCCTTCTCTGGGGGAGATTACAGTATGCGGAAAAGCGATAGGGCCGCAAAGCAAAGCGCTTGTGTCCTATCTTCCCGATAGGTTCTGCCTCGATCCCTGGATGCGGGTACGTGATGCTCTGGATTTTTACGCGGATTTCTATGCGGATTTTAACAAAAATACCGCGTCTCAAATGCTTAAGAACCTAAGCATCGATCCCCAAAAACGCCTTAAAACCCTGTCCAAGGGAAACCGCGAAAAGGTTCAGCTTGTTCTTGTGATGTCCCGCCAGGCGCAGCTTTATCTTCTGGATGAACCCATAGGCGGCGTAGACCCGGCGACCAGAGACTATATCATCAACACGATACTGTCCAATCATAACGAAGAGGCGGCTGTCCTTATCTCTACCCATCTGATTCAGGATGTGGAACAGATATTAGACGACATTATTTTCCTTAAAGAAGGGAAAGTGGTTTTACAGGGAAGTGCCGACGATATACGGGCAGAGAAGAACATGTCCATTGACTCACTTTTTAGGGAGGTTTTCAAATGCTAAAAAAACTTGGAAAATTGCTTAAATACGAATTCCGTTTTTATCTTCGGGTTCTGCCGCCCATCTACATAGCCATAATGGTAATGTCCCTTGTGGTGCGCATTCAAGAAAAAATGCCGAAAGATGGAACGCCGTTTCTGCTGCCTCTTGCGGTTTTGGGCGCCTTGATAACTGCCATGGCGGTTATAACCATCATTCTTATTATTCAGCGTTTTACGGATAATTTTATGAAAGATCCGGGCGCGCTAATGTTCACTCTGCCAGTGACGGTCTGGGCCTTGACTGCTTCCAAAGCCATCGCCGCCTTCTGCATGATTTTGATGAGTGCCTTAGCGGTTGCCGCTTCTGGATTTATCTATGTCGTGGGGACGCTAGATTGGACTTTGAATATTCCGGCTACTCCTTTGCAAATAATTGTATATTCCCTTGTCGTCTTTATCATGATCTTTTTCCAGATATGCCTTATCTACGGGGTAATTACCGCAAGCCATATTCTGCCACGTTTCCGTTTTGCCGCAGGCTGCGCTGCGTACCTTGTGATTACTTATTTTTTACAGGAAACCGTATTCAGGCTCGTGAGCAGAAATTCAATTTTAGAAAGAGGGGTACATCTCTATGGAGACGAGGCTGCCTTATCCCTGATCCCCATGGGCCTTGCAACCCTGGCATTGACTGCGCTCTTTTTCTGGGCAACAGGGTTCTTGTTGAAGCGCAGTTTTAATCTGGAATAAAGTTGGGACAATCCGGCAGTTATCATACTTGAACATAAAAACCAAAACGCATACAGTTTACTAATGCGTATTAAAAAAATTGCCGGATTCTTGTTCCTCCTCTTTTCTATATCCCTTGCTGCTGTTTTTGGCCAGGAAGAACAAAATTTCCCCAGGGGCGCGATTTTTGACGAGGCGGCATATAACAGCCTGCCCCGGAGAGCCGAACTTGCGGCTGGCTCTTACGAAGGATTGCCAAAAGCGTATTCATTAAAACAATTCGCGCCGCTGCCTGGGGATCAGGAAAATTTAGGAACCTGCGTAGCCTGGGCTGTTGCTTATGCGGCCAGGACCATCTCGGAATCTGTAGCGCTGAACAGAATGAGTCAGACCGAGACCACTCAAAATGCATTTTCGCCCGTTTATGTTTACCGTACCATAAGGCCCGATGATCCTAATTGCTGGAAAGGGACACAGATTTATACGGCACTGGATATGATGAGAGATTCCGGCGCTGTCAGGATGGTACCCATCGAGCGCACCATGGATTTCCGCAGGGTAAATCTCAACAATTATGCAGACAGCAAAGCCTATCCCATTGCGGGATATGTTACCCTGTTTGCAAGAGACGAAGAACAAAAACCCGCTCTTATAATCCGGATGATTAAGAAGAGCCTTACCGAGGGAAAACCGGTAATTGTTGGCATGAATATTCCAGATTCATTTCTCGAAGCAAAAGATGTTTGGGAGCCTTGGGAAAACCCCGACTACTTTTACGGCGGCCATGCCATGTGCATAGTTGGGTATGATGATGACAGGGGTGCATTTGAGCTGATGAACAGTTGGGGCAGAAAATGGGGAAACGGCGGCTTTATATGGATCCCCTACAGAACATTTACAGATTTTGTCATGGAAAGTTATGAAATAATCGAAAACCTTGCCATTTACAGCAATACAATAAGGTACGAAGGCTTTGCCCGGCTAGAGACCCTGTATTCTGCTGAATTTATACCTGTCCCCCTTGCTTTTTCCAACGGCGTTTACAGAACTTCTGACACCTTTAGCGAAGGAACCGAATTCCGCATTACAATTGGAGCAAGAGAAAGCGCTTACGTGTATGCCTTTACGGTTTCAAC
>JAIRUO010000039.1 GCA_031254385.1 Treponema sp.
GAAGCACTGCTTCTACATCAACTTCATGATGCCGGGCATAGCTTGAATCCCTATCCCACGGGTCAGGAACCATTGTTATGGGAAAACGGAGGTAGTTTTTAAGCTCATCCTGTTTGGGCATATTCTGCGGAACCTTGCGGAACACATCATATTCATCCCATGAATAAATAAAACGAACTTTTCTGCCCATGTCCCTAAGGGCCCGGACAACCAGCTCAACGGAAATGATCTCCCTAAAGTTACCAATATGCACAGTTCCTGAAGGCGTGATTCCAGAGGCACAGGTATAGAGATCCTTTTCGCCCTTTTCGCGTATTATCTTTGCTGCGGCTTCATCGGCCCAGTGGGCCGTGGCCCAATGTGCCTGTTCACGCCGCTGTCCGGCGTTTTCTTGCTTTTCCATAGGATGATAATTATAGACAAAGGAGGGATTAGGGGCAAGGTGATACAGAGTTTATGGGGCTTCCCCGACTGCCGCCCACAGAGTCTTGAGATCAATGGAAAATCCCTGTAAAACTGTTGAATGAATTACCGCATCAGGTTTGTAACCATAGCTTAAAAAATGCCCGTTTTCGTATATATGTACCTGTGTCTTTTTTTGCTCAGGTTCGATTACCCAATACTCGTGGACTCCGGCGTTAAGGTATGCCTCAAATTTGAGGAAGAGTTCCTTTTTGGTTGTAGAAGGAGAGACAATTTCTATCACTATATCAGGAGGGCCATCTACAGATCCTTTGCTTAATTTAGTCTTATCGCATACAACCAGCAAATCCGGCTGTACTACCGTATCATCAGAATTGTCTTCTTCTGGGAAAAGACGAACATCCAGAGGCGCTACAAATATGCGGCAAGGCTTACCGCGCAGCCAGTTCCCAAATTCTAATGACAATTCCATTAAAATTGCCTGGTGTTCTACCGTAGGCGATGCCATTGAAAACACTTCGCCGTTAATAAGCTGGTAACGTTCTGGCCCCTCCCAGCCAAGATAATCTTTATAGGTAAAATGCCCATTATCTTTTGATAAAGCATCTGCCATAATTCCTCCGGTTTGGTACATTATAGCTTGTTTTTTGAGAAAATGCAATTATACTTGAAGAAGATTATGAGGGGAACTATGAAGTGTGAATGGCTTGAAGCCCTAGAAACAGATAAAGCCATATCTGAAAAAAAAGAATATCTTACCCAGCAGCTTATTACCTATATTGGCAACAAACGGGCATTATTGGGTTTTATCGGCAATGGAATAAAAATAGTTCAGAAAAAATTGCAGAAAAATAAATTAAAATTGTTCGATGTATTTAGCGGTTCAGGTATAGTAGCCAGGTACTTTAAACAATTTTCTGATCTACTTATTGTTAATGACTTAGAAAAATATTCTGCGGTTATAAATGAATGTTATTTGTCAAACGAAAGTGAACTAAATATTTTTCTATTGCGCAAATACTATTACGAGCTTATTGAAGAAGCTGATAAAGAATTAAGAAAAGGAATAATTTCCGAATTGTATGCTCCATGCGATGATACGCACATTATGCCGCATGAACGTGTTTTTTATACATCCCGAAATGCAATGTATATTGATACAATAAGGCAATTAATTGAACAAATACCAGAAAATGAGCAAAAATATTTTTTAGCCCCTTTATTATCAGAAGCATCTATACATGCAAATACATCAGGTGTCTTCAAAGGTTTTTATAAAAATAAAGAGACAGAAATTGGACAGTTTGGCGGAATAAATCAAGACGCTCTGTTTAGAATTACCGGCAACATAAAATTGCCGTTCCCCATATTTAGCAATTTTAGTTGTGATACTATTGTATATAATAATGATTCCAACGACATTATAAAAATGCTGCCCGAAGTAGATATTGCATACTTAGACCCTCCTTATAATCAGCATCCTTATGGGTCAAACTATTTTATGTTGAATTTAATACTAGAATATTCGCGACCAGAGAAGACTAGCAAAATATCTGGTATACCTGAAAATTGGAACCGTTCTGCTTACAATAAAGGAAACCATGCCTTAAAAGCATTAACATATCTTGTTGAGAATATTAATTCTAAATATGTTATAATTTCATTTAATTCAGAAGGTTTTATTGGAATCGATCAAATGCGCAATATGCTAGAAAGAATAGGCAGACTTGAAGTATTGGAGACAAAATACAATGTTTTTAAGGGAAGCAGAAACTTAAAAACCAGAGAAATCCATGTAAAAGAATATTTATACCTATTGGAGAAATAAAGAGGGCTTATAACCATGAATAGAATCGTTATTAATGCCGCACAAGGCAATGCGCAGATCAGCCGCCACATCTACGGCCATTTTTCTGAGCATCTGGGACGCTGTATTTACGGCGGTTACTGGGTCGGGGAAGACTCGCCCATTCCCAATGTCCGGGGCATACGAAAAGATGTAGTCGCCGCGCTAAAAAAAATCAAAATCCCTAACTTGCGCTGGCCAGGTGGCTGCTTTGCCGATGAATACCACTGGAAGGACGGCATAGGCCCGCACTCGGAACGCCCAAAAATGATCAACACCCATTGGGGCGGCGTTACAGAAGACAACAGTTTTGGCACTCATGAGTTTCTCGACCTTTGCGAGCAGCTTTCCGATCCGGCTGGTCTGCGTTGCGAGCCGTATATCTGCGGCAATGTGGGAAGCGGTACGGTTCAGGAATTATCCCAATGGGTAGAGTACTGCAACTTTGACGGCGTTAGCCCTATGGCAGATTTGCGCAAAAAAAACGGTCGTGAAAATCCCTGGAATGTAAAGTTCTGGGGCATTGGCAACGAAAGCTGGGGCTGCGGCGGTAACATGACACCGGAGTTTTACGCTGATAATTACCGCCGTTATGCGACGTATGCCAGGAAATACGGAGATACGGCTCTCTATAAAATCGCCTGCGGCCCAAGCGATGCCAACTATAACTGGACCAAGGTTCTAATGGAAAAAACTTGTAGCCCCCGTGGCAATTCTCTGGACGGCCTTGCCCTTCATTATTACACGGTTCCGGGAGAATGGGCACACAAAGGATCAGCCACACAGTTTACCGA
>JAIRUO010000106.1 GCA_031254385.1 Treponema sp.
AGGTACTGTTTTCGCAGTTTTTGTTCTCTCATCATGGAGCTGAATAAACGGGCCCCGATAAGGCTGGTGGAAAAAACGATTAAGCCCGAACTTGGTTTGTCAAGGCGGTGCAAAGGGCCGGGCTTAAAAGAGAGGGAAGGGGGCAGTTTAAGTTTTAAGTAAGCGCAAACCTGCTCATTCAGGCTGTCTGGACCGTGGACAGCCAAGCCGGAAGGCTTATTCAGGATAAGCAGTCCTTCGCCTTCATATATTATCATTCTAATGAAATTGTCGGGCAATTGCCGTGTTACAGGGTTTTGAGTAGGAGCAGGGCTGTTTTTATTAATGAATTCAGCCCGTGGTTGCGGCAGTTCAATAATCTGCCCGGCCCTTATTCGCTCGTCAGGAGCTGCGGCTTTGCCGTTTACCGTGATTTTTCCTTTGCGGAACAGGCGGTGCAGGGCAGAAAGTGGCAGTTCGGGCAGAGCTTTTCTTAGAATACGATCCAGCCGACGCTGATCATCATCAGCAGCCGCAACAAAACGCAGTAACATGGCTTACATCCCTTGACAAAACTATCGATAATGGTAAATCGTATTATAATGTCTGTTCCTGAATCAATACAGGCTTTTTCCATAAGGGCTTTGGTTGAAAACACCATTTTTTTATCATCCTTGACGAGCTGGATTCTTGCTCAACTAATAAAAGTACTAATCATTCTTTTTGGCGGGCGCAAAAGACCTTTGCGCGAGTTGGTAGAAATTGTTATTTGGCGTACTGGCGGGATGCCTTCAAGCCATGCCGCTACTGTTACTTCATTGACAGTGGCTGTCGCGATTCGGGAAGGGCTAGGTTCTACATTGTTTGCCATCTGTTTCTTTTTTGCCCTGATCGTTATGCGGGATGCTACGGGTGTACGGCGCTCGTCCGGGCTCCAGGCAAAGGCGTTAAACCTCTTGGGCAAAAAAACCGGTGAGCACCTGGGATTTGATTATAATCCCGTAAAGGAAATTCAGGGACATACTCCGCTGGAAGTAATAGTCGGTGCCCTTCTTGGGATTTTTATAGCCGCAGCTTATGCCTGGCTATAATAGCACAAACTCCAGACCTTCCTCCTTTATGGTTTTTCGGATTCCTATTTTCACTATTCTTCTTTCGCTTGTACTGGGCTGCTTGACCCTATTCCTGTTTACTATATTCATACCTACTGAATCAGGAGAGGGTTATAATGTCCTCGTGGTGCACGAAGACCTTCCCGATCGCGATATAGGGGAAATGCTGAAAGCTGCGGGCTTTACTTCCTTTTATTCTGAATCAGAAACTTTGGTTTTTTATGATGATTTTGGCAGACCTAAGACATTTTTTTTGGATCAAATCCAGGGGAAATTTGAGTCCTTTGATCCCCGCAACGACGGGTATGCTGAAAGCCTCCGCTCCTTTTATGTTCATGATGAAAGCCGTTATTTTTTTATTCATGAAGAAAGTGCCAGACCTCGACAAATAGAGAAGCTCTTTGGCGAAGTTTTTGCGTCCGTTCCCCATACGCTTGATTTTCTTTTTTCGGGCAGAAATATATTTATCTGGTTCGTATTTCAGTCTATCGCGTTAATTGTCGCGCTAATAATTTCCAGAGACAAAATTCATTTTATTCCGATAATTCCCATCATCCTTAGTTTTGCCTGGGGCGCTCTTTCGGGCTTGATCATGTCCTGCGTTTTTATTGGGCTTTGGGAACTGCTCTATGAGCCTTTTGGCGAAATATTTTCCTATAGGCCATTCGGGGGCTTGAGGCACAGGCTTAAACCATATCGGGCCTCTTTTTTCTGGGCCTTTCTTTATACCGGCCTTTACGGGTTTCTCATTTCAATGGTAAGGATTCCCTCTATACCTGCCTGGACTGGGTTTTTCTGCTTTATCCTAGTAGAAATACTTGCCTTTGCAGAAGCAAAAAAGCTAAAACAAAAGCGCAAATTTTTTGTACCAATTAAAATTCTTCCTTTTGTTCAAAAAAAACGGGTTTTTTGCGCTTCAATGGCTGCTTTTGCCTTTGCAGTCCTTCTGTCTGCCGTTTTAAGCCCGGTTTTTTCAGGTTTTTTCTTTAGACCCAATACCAATGGCGATGAATATACTGCCAATCTGCCTTCAGCTTTAGAGTATCAAAAACACATGGTTTACCAGTCTAGTTTTTCATTTCTGCCCCTTAGCGCAGAGGCAAGAGAGTATAATTCATATTATTTGGGAGAGGACGGGCTCATAGCCGGATCAGCAAATACGGGCGTTATTAATGGATGGGAAATTCCTCCTTTTCCGCTGGAAAAACTTACCGAATTTCTGATAGACTATAAGGGCAGACCGGAGAGTATGGCTCCACCTGGTTTAAAAGATTGGATATCTATGGCTATAATAATATTGGCCTGTATACCGCTAGGGCAAAGAACTGGAAAAAGAAGTGGCAAAATAATGAAAAATTCCATTGCCCGGTATGCGCGGGTAGCAGCGTAAAGGAAAAAAAATGAAGGTCTATTCCTTTCCCCGAGGGGGCATTTCCTTTGAGGACTCGTCAGTTCCTTCCAGGAATGCGTCTGTTATTGCTTTTCTTCCTAGCCTCTCCATAATACCACTGGTTCAACATGCCTGGGGCAGGGCCTATCCCGTGGTTTCTGTTGGGGATACTGTAAAAGAAGGAATGCTAATAGGCCGGGGCCAGGGAATGGGTTCAGCCAACATACATGCCACGGTTCCGGGCAGGGTGATCAAGACGGCTTCTTGGAAAATGAGCGGCGGCCAGATCAACGATGCACTGGTAATACGCATGGAAGGGAGGTTTGAGAAATTAGGAAAGCCTGAAGAAGCATATTCCTGGGAAGGAATGCTTCCCTTTGATCTCCAAAGGATTATCTCGGAATACGGGGTAGTGGAGATGGAAGGGGGAGGGCGGCCGGTTTCTGATATTATTGCATCTTATAGAAACGTTCAGGATACGATTTCACTGGTGGTAAGCTGCGTATTTGACGATCCCTGGCTTGCAGCGGATTATGTGCTTTGCAGGGAACGGTTCAAGGCGGTGGTAGAGGGCAGCCGCATTATTGCCAGGATAATCAGGGCCGCCAGGATCGTTTACGCGGTTTCATCAAGGGAAAAGGAATTGGCAGATAAGTTTATTGCCGAAGCCGGAAACTGGGACCCCCCTTCAATACCGGTACTGGTTGGCTCCAGATACCCCCAAAGAAACCGGCGGGAACTGGAACTGGTGCTAAGGAATTACGGAAAGAAAGAAAACTGTGAATTGGGTTCTCTGGTTATACTGGGGCCGGCAACCCTGGCAGCAGTTAATGACGCGGTAAAGTACAGAAAGCCTGTGCTGGACAGGTATGTTGCGGTAGGGGGAACCGCGATAAAGAATCCTCAAATAATTAAGGTAAGAATTGGTGCCCGCATTGGCGATGTTATTTCTGAATGTGGAGGTTTTACGGGTCATCCAAAAAGAATTGGCATGGGCAGTCCGCTGTCGGGTAAGGCTGTTGTTGACCTTGATGAACCAATACTAAAAACCAGCTATGGGCTCTTTGCTTTATTGGAAGGAAGAAAAGCTGGAACCGGTTCGGGAACCTGCATTAACTGCGGCGAATGTAGGAGCGTGTGTCCCTGCGGGCTAGACCCGGAAGAACTGTTTAAGTACACGCAGCTTGATGATAAACAGCAGGCGGATTTTTCTGGGGCAGGGGCTGCGGAATGTCATGGCTGCGGATGCTGCGATGTGGTGTGCCCTTCCCGGCTGCCCTTAAGTGCTGCTATCATTACCTCAACTCTGAGGGGGAATTAATGGCCGAAAACCAGAACATCCTTTATGCGAAACTTCAGTTTCAAAAACCCCAGATAAACATAAGCTGCCCGACTGCTGGCCGCATGTGGCTGGTAAGCCTTTGCGCACTGTTGGCCATACTACAATCCGGTTTTTCTGATTCTTTTTATTCGCTTATACTGGCCATGTCTGCCGTAATCGCGGCAGTGCTTTCAGAATACCTTCTTATTGTTCATAAAGGAAAAACAGCGGTACTAAAAGACGGCAGCGCTGTTGCGACTGCCCTGATTCTAACCCTGCTTCTGCCAAACAGCATTTCACCGGTATACGCCATTATGGGCTCAATATTTGCCATTGTGGTAATCAAGCATTGTTTTGGAGGACTAGGTTCCAACTGGCTTAATCCTGCTGCCGGGGGCTGGCTTTTTATACGGCTTTCCTGGCCTGGGGTTTTTAATAAGGCCCTGGAAGGCTCGTCTTTTTCTCTCTTAAAAGAAACTGCACCTACCCAGGCTGGTTTTTTGGAAAACACTCTGCTTCCTTTCCTTGATAAAACGGTTTTTTCAATGTTCAAAGTTGAGCTTCCGGTTTTTTATCTTGATATTTTTTCTTCACAGCAGCCGGGCATTATAGCCGATAGGGGCATACTTGGCCTGCTTATAGGGACTATTCTTATTATAGCGTTCCGGGCCGGCCGTTCATGGATTTCTGCTGTGTGGCTGCTGGTTTTTGTTTTCTTTACCCGTATGTCAGGTGCTAATGGCAGTGGCTTGTGGGAAGGGGATATGCTCTTTTCCCTTTGTACCGGAGGAACTCTTGCTGCGGCTTTTATATTGGCGGCTGATCCTGCTACCAACTCAAAATCCAATTGGTGCATATTGGGAACTGCGGCGCTTGGAGGCTTTTTAGCCTGGCTTTTCCGTTTCCCCGGCTCTGAACCCTACGGGGCAGTTTATTCAATAGTGGTTATAAACGCGTTCCTTCCCATAGTCCGAAACCTGGAAAATCACTTGCTCTATAGAAACCGGAAGATTATATGAATAAGATTTCTATTCCGCAGTTTAAGGATACTGCGATTTTATGCGGCTGGATTGGCGCACTGCTCCTTATAGGCTGCCTTTGCTGGTTTTTGACCAACACTTTAAGGGCCGATATTATGCGCAATTCGGTAAACCGTGTCTTGGTACTTGCAGGAGATACCCGCCGTCTTGAAGGCGCGACAGCCGCTGCTGCGATAAAGCCGTCCCTTGGGCGATTGGGCGCCTGGTATAACATGAACGAAGGCTATCGGGCATTGGTATTTACCCTGATTGCCGACGGGGTTTTTCTTCCCTGCGCTGCAATAGTTGACCCATTAGGAAAGCTGGAAGAAATTATACCCTTAAGTCCAGGCGGATCTAGATTATTGGATCGCGTTTCCCCAGGGATTATAAAACTATACACCCGGCGCATAGAGGGGGGCTTATGAGCAACCGTTTACAGTCTCATTTTTTCTGGGGGCCCCATGCCCCATTGTCAAGCTTGAGCGGCGTCGGGCTAATTATAATGGCATCGTCCCGTCTGGCCTATGCGATTTTTTGCGCCGGAGCAATTATATGGGTATACGGTTTGTCCACATTGATTTTTTATTCGCTTAAGAATTGTCAGCCACAAAAAGGTAAGGCAGTGGTGGTCCTCTTTTTAACAAGCGTTGTCTTGAGCATATATGTATTGCTCATTGGACTGATAAATCCGCTTTTGATTGCAGCAACCTGGTTTATGGTTCTTTTTGTCTGCCCCTGCTGTGCGGGATCAGGCTTGTTTGAAGAGAAGGATACTGATACAGCCGATATGCTGGCTCAGGTATTGATGGAGGCCATGGTTTTATCGGGCCTGATAATCGTGATTTCTCTTATCCGTGAGCCAATTGGCCTGGGTACGCTTTCCTTTCCCGGAGGGGCATCAGGGATTTTTGAATTATTTGGAAGTGGCGAGGGTGCGGAAGGGTTCTTCCCGGTTTATTTTCTTTCAATTGCCGCGGGTGGTTTTTTATTGCTGGGCGCTATTACCGCTGTCTTCCGTAATTACAGAGGCCAGAACTACGGATCGGAGGGGGATCTATGATACTGCCAGGCTTGGCAATATTTGCAGGACTTTCCCTTAACCTAATACTTCAATTTGCGTTAGGTGCAAGATTTGCAGGGAAAACGAAAGCCATTCCTTTTACGCAAATCCTTATACTCTTTATATCTGTATTGTTCCTGTGGATCATTTTTACTTATATTTTGAATTTTCTTCCCTGGGAAATCATGGGATATTTGCTCTTCTTTCCTTTTTCTGCCCTTGTTTGCCTGGGTCTTGAATACCTTGAAACGCGGTTCCTCCCGGAGAGGCAATCCTTTAGGCTTTTTTCTAGCCTTACCGCTTACGAGGGGCTAGTACCCGCAGCACTGATCCTTTGCGTGCATCTGAGCGTAACATTTGTTGACGCATTATTTTTGTCTTTCTTTTTCGCATTGGGCTGCCTTCTGGCTATAGTTATTGTTAAAGAAATAAACAGGCGTTCAACGCTTGAATCAATTCCCAAAAACCTACGGGGCATACCCCTGGCCTTTATTTCAATGGGCCTTTTATCCATGACCTTTGGCGCAGCAGCCTGGATATGCTACAGAATTCTGTACGGTTTATAATAGAGGTAATAGCGCATAATGAGCGAGAAAGTCAATTTAATACTTGGCGTTCATAATCATCTTCCGAATGGGGCTGCGGACGAAGAATATGAGAACCTTTACAACGAAAAAATACGGCCTCTTGTTTCTGCCCTGTATCAGTTTCCTAGAATTCATGTGGTGTTTCATTATTCCGGCGTATTATACCATTGGATAGAAAGGCGACATCCTGAATTGTTTGTCCTGCTGGACGATCTTTTGAACAGAAAACAGGCGGAACTGTTAGGGGGAGGGTTCTACGAACCGATGATGCCCCTATTGCCTCATGCTGACAGGATAGGGCAGATAGAAATGCAGACCACGTATCTGCGCAAACAATTTGGAAGGCGGCCGCTTGGCTGCTGGCTTCCAGAAAATACCTGGGAACAGAACATGGTGGTGCCTCTTGGCGCATGCGGAATGTCCTATACTTTTCTGGATGAATCCTGTTTTGCCGCAGCCGGTGCCAGACCAGTCGGAAACTGGTATGAGCCCTGCATAACAGAAGATCAGGGAAAATTAGTAACTGTCTTTCCGGTTTTCTCCAGCCTAAAAGACAAAAAACCCATGGCCATGCTTGAGAAGATACTAAACCCTCCTTTCTCAGGCCAGGGCCCAATTACCGTTTTTCCGGATTTTGATTTTACACGGGAACAAGTTTCAGCCGAGGCCGGCTCCCAGGAAAAAAAAACTTACCCTATTGTTAAAATCGAAACCGAGTATCAGCATTTCTTTGAAGAATTTTCTGTTGCAGATACTTGTATTGAGTTTACTACACCAGGTCGGCTTTATAAAAACTTAAAAGGACTGGAAAAACTTTATTTTACCGGATGCATGATTTCATCCGACAGCAAAATAAAATGTGAAGCTTCTCCCCGGCAATTTTTGACGCATTATCCTGAAGCGGGAAATATTTACGCCAAGATGATCAATACAAGGGTATTAATAAACCAGCTCCGAGGAGACAAGGCCCGTAAGCAGACGGCCCTGGAAGAACTATGGAAGGCCCAGGACAGCGCTGTTTTTAGTTACAATTATTTGAAGAATTCAATGGTTCGTAAAGCTGCGTACAGGGCTTTGCTGGAAGCGGACAATATCACAAGAGAAAAAGGTTCGTTTACCCCTTCTTCCGTTTTTGATTACGATCTGGATGGAGAAGATGAATATGTGTTTCAGGATGAGAAAATTAATTGTTACATAAAGGCCAGGGGAGCAAGCCTTTTTGAACTTGATTTCCTTCCAGCAGCCTGGAATTATCTTGACACCTGGGTAACCCCACAGTCCCCGTCTTCTAGGAACAAAGAAACCCGAAGATCATTTGTCGATTACCTGTACCCCGGCAAAACCCCTCCGGCAATAAGCTGGCAGGGCATTAAAGGCGCCCGTTTCTGCGGCTCAGAAATTTTTCAATGCGCTGATATTGACCGCGTCCGCAGGGTTATTCAATTCATCCTTCCCCCGCAGGAAGAAATGCCTCTAAAAAATATTGAGATAAAGAAGACCCTGACTCTTAAGCGCAATGTTATTACCCTTAAATATGAGCTCAAGAATCACGGACAGGAAACAGAACACTTTACCCTGATACCGTCAATTGATCTTTCTTTTACAAGAGGAGATGATCTATCACTTAAAATTTTCGCGTCACGTGGCGCTTTTAAGGAAGGAATCAGCCTTTTGGAAAAATTATCTATCGAAGAGATTGGCGGCCTTGAATTTCGTGATCTTAAGAATGAAGTTGTCCTGAGTCTGGAATCAAGCCGTCCTTTTAATGCAGGTATTTTCAATATTGAGCCTGATCAGTATCAGTTTACCTGCGTAATGCCGTCCTTTCCTGTGTCCCTGGAGCAGGGCAAGACTTGGGATCTTGTGTTTTCGTTGAAAATTAGTTCGTAAGTAGGGATTAGGGGTTAGGGATTAGGGATTAGTATTTTGGATTTGGTGTACTGTTGCGCCGCTCAAATTGTTGACTTAATGTAATTATCATACTAAATTTGTATATAGGAGCATAGTTTTTGGTAGCGCAAAGGTCGCTAGCCCATCCGTCAATGAACCGTCAGACATATGTCTGATGTTCAATAGGAGGTTGAAATGAAAAAAATAACGAGGAAAATTGCAATGATCCTGATTCTGGTAATGCTTGCCAGTACATTTACCAGTTGTTTTACGGCATGGTCATTTGACCAAATGAAGAAGGACGATGGTTTTTCAAAATTCATAGGCGGTATAATGTTTCTTCCATGCATATGTCTTGACATCCTAACAAGTCCTTTTCAGATAGGTTATGGCAAAAGGAGCGTTTATGCGGTGGAAGACTGGGCTGCACTGACAGGAGAGGAACGCGCTCTTTTAACAGAGAAAACGGTTTCCCTGCCCAAAGAAGACAGTACTTTTTTAATAACGCTAATTGCTTCCCTGCCCGAAACAGAACGGGCATCCGCGCTGGATCAGATAAGCTCCATACCTGAACAGCAGCTTGCCCCTGTAATAGAGGTAATGCACTCGTTATATGCCCTGCCGCAAGCTGACCGCATTTTCTTGGTTGAAGCAATACGTTCCCTGCCCGAAAAGGAACAGCTTTTTTTAACAGAAACGGCAAACTCCTTAACTTATGAGGAAATAGTGGCCTTAGCGGACGAGATCAATTCTATTCCATCTAAGGAAATGGCGCGTCAGATAAATAATATGCGGCAAACGCCCTCCTCGGACTGGGGTTACCGGGAATACGCGGCAGAGCGCTTTGGAGTCTGGTAACTCATTACGCTTTTACCCGGAAACGGTGACTGACACCATGTCTGTCACCGTTGCGCCCTAATCCCTAACCCCTATTCCCTAACCCCTAAGTTTTAGCCATAATAGTACCATGAAACGCAGACTCATTACTTCAGCCTTACCCTACGTGAACAATGTTCCCCATCTTGGGAATCTAATCCAGGTGCTTTCAGCAGATGTCTTTGCCCGATTTTGCAGGCTGCGGGGCTATGAAACCCTCTATATATGCGGAACAGATGAATACGGAACGGCCACGGAGACTAGGGCTGCAGAAGAGGGGCTGACTCCCCGTGAGCTCTGCGACCGCTATTATAAGATCCATAACGATATTTATTCCTGGTTTCATATTGGCTTTGACAAATTCGGCAAGACTTCCACGCCCATTCAGACTGAGGTAGTGCAGGGGCTTTATA
>JAIRUO010000190.1 GCA_031254385.1 Treponema sp.
TGCAACGTGTAATACAGGCGAGGGTCTCTGTGAAAGGCGAGGTAACAGGCAGCATAGAAAAAGGCTTTCTGGTTTATCTTGGAGTTGCACAGGAAGACAGCGAAAAAGATGTTCAATGGCTGGCAGATAAAATTGTTAATCTGCGTATCTTTAGTGATGCTCAAGGAAAAATGAATCTTTCTATGTTGGATCTTATTGAGTCAGGCGAAAAGGATATCGGGGTGTTGGCGGTTTCCCAGTTCACCTTGTTAGGTGAATGCACTAAAGGCCGCCGCCCATATTACGGCGAAGCCGCCGAGCCAGAGCTTGCGAAAAAACTCTACGAAAGTTTTATTAAAAAAATATGCGCCAGCAGCCTTGTATGCCAAGCAGGAATTTTCCAGGCCCACATGGAAGTAAATTCTATAAACGATGGGCCAGTAACCATTCTGCTTGATTCAAAGCTAATCCCTAACCCCTAATCAAGAAGCCCGGCCTGGTTGATGGCTATTCCTTGAACGCGGAAACTGATGCCCCGCTCCGTATTGTACAGAATAATACGGCCTAAAACTTCTACGGGCCTTTCGGGATTTATGGGAGTGGCAAAATCACAGTCAACCCTGACTATGCCTTCCATGGTTCTGCGTGTATCGTAGCCGACTAGCAGATCAAATGTTGTGTGGTTCTGCCCTATGTCAATGTTAGTTGCTGTTCCGCGCCAGATTATATGGCAGTCACGGTAAAGAATAGGTTCGGCATCAATTTGCGCGTAACTGTATCTGTCTTTTAAGGTATCAAACCTGGGGGTTTCAAGGTAAGAAAGAAGGATGCGGGCTTTGTTTTTTACAGGCTCAGGACCGTTCGATTCCAGTATCCTGTTAAGATTTACCCTGGCGCTTTCGTCATGAAAGGATGCGAAAAGCCTTCTGGCTTCATTATAATAATTATTTACCTCGTCCCTGGTTAGCACATAACGGAAGCTGCCGTCTGATTGCATGGGGGCTTCCAGTTCTTCCCTTAGGAGCTCTATCCCGGCTGGTACCTGGCGCGTTGTATTTTGGCCTAAAGGTATTATGCCAGTTCTTATTAAAACAAAGATGCCTATGCAGATAACAAGCACAGCGGCGACAAGAATCTTAAAGCCTTTTTTGGACGAGGGCAATTTGGGCAAAGGGGGAAAAATAGTATGAAGATGGCCTTTTTCTACCCAGGCGGAAATGTTTTCTGGACCAGGATTATTTTTTATTATCTTTAACCCTTTTGCCGCAAGCCTGTTGTGTTCATCAGAATCAAGAACATCAAGATAAATGTCTACAGCCCTTTCGGTATCGCCATGATTCAGGTGCAGGGCTGCAATTCCAAGTTGCGCTGATGGGTCCTTCATCTTCTTTTCTCTGGCATACTTAAAAAAAGTTAGGGCTTTTCCGTAAGCACGAGAATAAAGATAACAGGCGCCCATAAGGTAATAAAACGAAAATGAGCCGTAATACCTGTCTTCTTCGCCTTCAAGTATCCTTATCGCTTCTTCGTACTTTCCCCGGCGGGCAAGAATATTAGCCCTGATTAAGGGATCGCTCTTCATAGGCTTTACCGCAAAGATCCAGAACCAGTGCCGTATTTTATCCTGAATCGTTCAAGGATCTGTTCCATGGCAATAAGTTCTTCTTCTGATATAAAGCCGCTGATAATGTAATCGTCAATCAGATTGAGAAGGTCCTGCAGTTCAGCCATATCCCATTCCATTTGTACAACTGAAAAAGGAGCAGGAGTTGAAGACGGGGCAGCCGATGCAGAGGAGGGTTCGGCAGATCCTGCCGTGGCGGATGTCGCTGTAGATGTCGGCGCAGCGGGCGTTACCGGGGTGCTAACAGGAGGATTAGGGGCCGGCGTGCTTGCTATTATTTCGCGGGTTTGCGCAAAACCTTCGTCGCCTGCTGCAAGCAGTATATGTACGGTGAATTTCTGGCCAGCGGCAAGCGTTCTGGGCTCATAATAATAACATATTGCAGAATCGTTTATGGAATACGGAGAAACGTTGAAATTCCTTCCGTTCTGAAATTCAAGTTTCCAGGAAACATCATTCAGCCTTTTCCAGTTGGCAAAATGTACGCTGTCGGGCCTTTCTCCGTTAGGAGGATTTATGCTCCCCATCAATGATATGCTGTTATTGCCGGAGACCCAGTAACTTTCATTGCCTCCCCTTGAAACAAGGGTTTCGGAATTAATGATACGCTGTTCCGTATAAAAATGAGGCACGGAACCGCGCTCTCCCAGATAACTGTCCAGCAGGAAACGAAAACCAGCCCTGATATCCTGGGATGAAAGGTTTTCTATGGTAATAGCAATATCCACGCCGTTAGTGGAAAACGAATTTGCGGTTCTAATAAATGAGAATTCTTGGGTAACACGGACTTGAGAAGACTCAAAAATAAATGAAGGACGAACCGGATCGGTTCCTATGCTGTGTCTAAAAGACAAAGCATCGCCTAACTTAAAATAGCGGTCGTTGATATTAACGGAAATAAAACTGGTGCGGGGATCATCATCCGAGAACAGGGCCTGATACTGCATATTTGAGTCCCTTGCATATAGGGAAAAACGTCCGGTATTTTCGTTAAGAACCAGGCGTATGCTGCCTTCGTTAAAATCTGCTGCAGCCAGAAAAAACAGGGAATTAAAGAATATTAAAAAGATGATAAAAAACCGTTTCATCTTCCGGCCCCCGATGCGAAAATTTCGCTCATGGTTCTTTGCAATTCTTCCTGTATTTCTATTAATGAACCCCTAAGGGTTCTGAGCCTGTTCATTGATTCCGAAGTAGTCCTCTGTGCAGAAGCTGTACCGGCCAAGTCTGCAAGTCTTGCTTCAAGTTCCCGTATCCTGTTTTCTGCATTGGCAAGCTCCCGCTGGTACTGGGCATTGGATGCTTCCAGAACTGCAAGCCTTGTATCAGACATCATTTCCGCAATTCTTCTTTGGTAGGAAAGTATGGCCTGATCATAAGCGCTTTCCCGGCGCTGGTATTCTTCCATAATAATGAGGGATTCTTGGTGATTCCAGTTTAGGAGAGCCAGTAGCTCCTCTTCAATTTTTTTCTGATTTATTAATGCAATTCTATAGGTAGAAGCTTCGTATTTTGCGCTTTGGGGGTAATTGTCTCTAATGATCAAAAAAATACTTTCGGCCCTGTCAAATTGTCCAAGAGCGTAAAGACATTCTCCGGTCCAGAAAAGGGTCGCTGCCTTTTTTGATAAATCCAGGGAAGAAAGCATATAATCGGGACCAAAGGAATTGGCATAATTCATAAATAAGACAATGGCTTCATTATATCGACCCAAATAAAATAAGGCGCGGCCTTTATGGTATCCTAGCTCATTGAGGCGGTTATAATCGGGAAAATGAATTTCCAGGGCTTCCATGTCCAGGAGTGCGCCTTGATAATCCTCTGCGGAAAGCTTTGACAGGCTAGTCCAGAACAGGGCTTCCCCCCTAAGAGGCATTGATGCTGTTTGGTCAATAAGGCTTAATTCCCTGACTGCCTCTTCCCATCTTCCCTCTCCGTAATAAAAAATTCCTGCCTGGAGCCTGGATATTGAAAGCAATGAAGCTGAATCTGCGCCGGAACTCTGGGAAAATAGGTATCCCGATGATACCAGATATAGTACGAGGAAAAAAATCGCCGGTTTTTTTAACATATACCTCCCTTTATACAGTATCGGCTCATAAGCCCTAACCCTTAAGGCTATTAACCAGGACTTTTTTATCAGGAGTCTTAAAAAAAGCCTCTCCGGTAACAAGCACGTCAACCCCGGCTTTTCGTGCCAATGCTGCGGTTGTAGTATTAATGCCCCCGTCCACGGAGATAAGAAAAGACAGAGACCTGTCTTTGCGTATTCTTGCCAGGGTTTCCACTTTTTCAAGGCATGAGGGTATGAGCGTCTGGCCGCCATAGCCTGGGTTTACAGTCATAACCAGCACCAAATCTGCCATTGGGAGGAGCTCGTCAATCAGCAAGACCGGAGTCGATGGAACAATGCTGATCCCGGCTTTTTTGTTTAGATCTTTTATGGATTTTAGTATACGGTTAAGATGAATTGCGGATTCTGCATGAACAGTAATATAATCCGCCCCTGCCTCGGAAAATTCTACTATGAATTTTTCTGGATTGCCAATCATAAGGTGAACGTCGAAAATGCCGCTGCTGTGGGGCCTTAAATCTGCAACCATTTTTGGCCCGAATGACAAATTGGGCACAAAATGCCCGTCCATCACATCCAAATGAACCCACTCAGCGCCGGAAGCGTCAATATCCGCCACCGCTGCGGCCAGTTGAGAGAAATCCGCTGCAAGGACAGAAGGGGCTATGATGGGCGCTTTCATATTCATCATGATAATAAACCGAAACCTTCTTGTAAAGATAAGGAATAAATGGTATAGTAGAAAAGATACTTTTTTACAAGCCATGGAAAAAGAAGCATTGTATAACGGGGCCACAGGACAAAGCTCGGCAGAAAGGCTTATTCAGCAGGCCTATAGCTGTTTAAAAGAGCTGGACACGGTTTCAGCCCTTCGTTTGCTTCAGGATGCGTTAAAGATAGACTTTGCCCATCCTGAAGTCAAGTACGGCCTTAAATGCGTAAACTGGTGGCTTGAAAAAATAAAAGAGCTTGATAATTTCCATGGCGCTTATGAAAAAGGCGTGCACCTAATGTCCCAATGGAAATTATTTCATGCTTTTTTGGATCAGATCGGGCTGGCTGGGAGTTCTTTTGTTTCCTGCCAGTATGCGTTCCGGTGTTTTGCCTTTAAGCAGGCATTGGGGTTTTTTTTGGATGTACTGGCAGTTTCCGGAAACGAGCCAGATCCGGAGGTACTGCTTCAAACAGGCCGCTGTTACAAGGGAATTGGCAATTACGAGGAGGCTGCAAAATACTTGGAACTGGCATGCCATTTCCGGCCAGAAGACAGCGCGACTTTGGCGGAACTGGCAGACCTGAACGCGCTTCTGGGGGATTCCAGGATGGCAAAGGTTCGTTTTAGGGAAGCCTTTTATCTGGATCCCCAGGCCATAGACCTGTCATTGATGGAATCGGAAATGATAACCGGGCTGCGGCAGAAAGTCGCGGATCTGGGGTACAGCGGCAAGGAACTGGCGGAATGGATTCCGGTCTATGGGAAACTATGGGATTATTTTTCTGTAATAAAGGAATTAAAACCGGTGGCGCTGGGAAAACTAAAGCAGTCGATTCTGGCTTTAGAAAGCGAAAAGAAAACCGGCGAAGATTATATTAAGCCCCGTTTGATAAACCGGTATTTTAGGCTTATCGATTACTACGGGAGCATTCGCAGCGGGAATGCGAAGGATAATTCTGATGTGGTTGAAGAAACCATGAGGAGAATAAAGATAACCGATCCTGCCATATATGAGCAGTATCGCAATTAGGAGTTATATAATGTCTGATGAAGCAACGGTTGAAACTGCGGTCCTTCTCAAAAATGTTCAGGAAATGCTGAACGAAGAAAAATGGACAAGGGCTGTTTTGTCCAACTATTCTACCACCCAGTTCAAGGAGCTGGATTCCGTGCTAAAACAGGCGCGGGAACAGCATCTTCTTGATGATATCCGAAAACTCTGCGAAGAGCATCTGGTTCATACTAAAACGAGCATAATCGGCCTTTATCTGGCGGGCATGGCATCCCTTTCACGGCAGATTATTGACGATTCCGCCCTTGTAAATCTGGTTACCATTTTTTCGGATAACCACAAGGGCAACATCGTAAAATACCTCTGCGAGCGCATTCTGGATTACGGAGAGTCAAAATTCGCGCTCCGCACCCTGGGGGACTGTTACAAGAGCGATAACGAAGAAGATCAGCTCATAGGAATCTGGGAACGGCTTGTCAAAGTTGATTATGAAGAAGCGGATTTGGCAAAGGCCCTTGCAGAACATTATGAAAAACTAGGGAATCTGGAAAATGCGATAGATTATTATAAAAAAGCACTGCACCGCTATACGGTCAAACAGCTTTTTAGCAATATTAAGGAAATTTGGGAAAAGCTGCTGCAATTCTGCCCGGAAGATATTGATTTTTTCCTGCACGTACAAAAGCGCATTGCCAAGAGCATCAGCGACGACAAGGCGGTATTGCTGCTTAGGGATGTTTATGACGGATGCGTAAAGCGCAATGAGACTGATACAGCCATAGCCGTTCTTAAGATCATCCTGGAATACGATGATGATGACAAACAGGCCCGCAGGGAGATTACAGAGTGCTACCGGAAGAAATACGCGGGCCACAGCCAGCTTGAAGAGTATATCAGGGTTTCTAACCTTTCCCAGAACTGGCGCAATGTTCACGAGGCAATTACTGATTTTGAAAAGCACATTGCCTTTGACAAGGGCAATTTTGTATTTCACCGGAGCTGGGGCGTAGGCCGTATAGCCAAAGTCCAGGGGGACGAAATTGTCATTGATTTCGCTAAAAAACGGAACCATTCCATGTCGCTAAAAATGGCAGTGGACGCTCTTCAAACTCTGTCAAAAAACCATATCTGGGTGCTAAAAGCCACATGGAAAAAAGAAAAACTGCACGATAAGGTTAAAAACGAGCAGGTATGGGCCTTGCAAACGGTAATACGCAGTTTTGGCAATTCCTGCGACATCAAGCACATTAAAGCGGAATTAGTGCCTTCGGTGCTTTCTACAGGCGAATGGACAGCCTGGAGCACAAAAGCCAGGGATATACTAAAGTCGGATCCCGGTTTTGGCGTAAGCCCCGATAATATCGACCTCTTTACGGTACGGGACAGGCCAATAAGCATGGAGGAAAAACTCTACAGCGAATTCAAGGCGGAACGGAATTTCTTTGACCGTGCCCAAACCATAAGGGATTTTGCCGGCCAGAAAGATGCGGAACTGGATTCCGATTATTTTGGCGAGATGTTTGCTTATTTTGCAGCTTATCTAAAATCTTACAGCCAGGTCAACGAACAGGTTGTTGCTTCCTATTTATTGGTTAAGGAATTGGTCGGCCGCTTTCCCCATTTGGGCACCGGCCTAAAAATGGATTTTCTGGAACTCTTTGAAGGCATTGAAGAACCGGTAGAACTCTATCTGAACCTAAAAGACTCAAGGCTTAAGGAAGAATTTCTTCACCACATAAAACTCTTTGTTCCCGGGTGGGAAGATATTTTCCTTAAATTCTTTCCAAAACATCCCCTGCTCTCCATTGTTCACAGTCTAATGAACGAAGGCTCCGAGAATAAGCTCACCGCAATGACCGCCTCTTGTTTTGATAATTTTAGGGACAACCGGGAAGCCGTGGTATGGCTCTTCAAAAATATGAGCCAGGAACCCTGGTACAAGCAGGCTTCAATTCCTTATGAAAAACAGCTTATTACCCTGATCCATATACTCAATATCAGCTACCGGGGAATTGAAAACCGCAGAGATACTTCGGATAATCGGAAGCTGAACAAGCAGGTTCATACCATACTCTTTAAGGAAGGCGTCCTTAATAGTTTTATCGATAATGCGGATACCGATACTATAAGCAGGTTTTATACTTTTATAAACGGCGTAAAGGATCTTGAGACTAGCGATAAAATGGCGTTAAAGAGCCATATTCTAAAAATTCATCCTGATTTCAAATTTTTTGGTGATGAAGAGAAAAAGGTTGTTACCCTTGGCCTAATTGTTACGCAGGCCAAATACACGGAGAAACAGAAACAGCTTGCGAAGATACAAAACGAAGATCTCCCTGCGAATTCTAAAGAACTGGAATACGCAAGATCTCTGGGCGATCTAAGTGAAAACGCCGAATTCAAAGCGGCACTGGATAATCAGACGCTCCTTAACGCAACTTGTGCCAAACTGCAAGAAGATATTGAAAGGGCACAACTTTTTGATCCGTCACAGGTCAATACTTCCAAAGTTTCGTTCGGAACCCGGGTTGTACTGCACAATATTAACAGCGAAGAGAAAGAAGAATACACTATCCTTGGACCCTGGGAATCGGACCCGGATAACGGGATTATTTCTTATCTTTCTCCTTTTGGAAGCTCAATTATGGACAAGACAGAGGGAGAACAAACGGACTTCATTAGAAATGGCGAAAAGGTATCGTATTTAGTTGAAACGATTTCTGCGGCCATTTAAAAATTATAGTTATTTAACGAGGAGAGAAACATGAAAAGAACTGCGGCAGCCGTCATTCTAGTTTTTGTAATTATTTTTTCAGCGGCGGCACAGGTTTCTGGACCCATGGATCTGATCGTGCTTTTGGATACTTCCGCCAGCATGAGTAATTATTAC
The DNA here is from genome assembly GCA_031254385.1 of Treponema sp. Next base: position 8,295 of record JAIRUO010000190.1, read on the forward strand.
CAGGAAACCAGTGACTACCTGATAGGTCCTTTTTTAAGAGAGTTTTTGCGTATTGGAGACACTTTTCATCTAATCGCATTTTCCAAAACAGCCAAGCTGGAATTATCCCGGCGCATAGAGGCTACCGGCGATGTAGAGACCATAATAGGGCGCATGCTCCTTTTATACCCTCTTGATCCAGAAACGGATATTGCCGGGGCCCTGAATTTTGCCGAACAATACGCAGCTTCCATACCAGGCAACCGCCAGCGAAAAATAGTGCTAATCAGCGATGGAGATGGAGGAACAAACGCTGTCGAAACAGCCATATCAAACAGCAGTTCCAGGCTGAGGAGCCAGAGCGTTGATTTGCAATTCATAAGTGTTCCTGTTTCCAGCCCGCCCTCGTCCGGAAGACCGCCGGCACCTCAAACGGCCCAGGTATCGCCCACGACCACGCAGCCTCCGGCCACAACCACGACGCAACCGCCAGCAACTACGACCACGCAGCCTCCGGCCACAACCACGACACAGCCGCCGGCAACTACCAGCACTCAGCCGCCAGCAACGACCACCACTCAACCCCCGGCAACTACGACTACGCAGCCGCCAGCAACTACCAGCACTCAGCCACCGGCAACCACCACGACACAACCCCCGGCAACTACGACCACGCAGCCACCAGCAACCACTACGACTCAGCCGCCAGCAACGACCACCACTCAACCACCGGCAACTACCAGCACTCAGCCTCCGGCCACAACCACGACGCAACCGCCAGGAACTACGACTACGCAGCCGCCAGCCACAACAACGACGCAACCGCCAGGAACTACGACTACGCAGCCGCCAGCCACAACAACGACGCAACCGCCAGCAACAACGACCACGCAGCCCCCAACTACTACACAGCCGCCAACGACCGCTCAGCCTTCTTCGCAGAGAACTACTAGCAGCGCAACCGGATTTGCCATACCTCTGTGGCTACTGATACTCCTGATTATTCTGGGCCTTATTATCCTGGGACTCATCATTTTCTTTATTTCCAGGAAGCTTCAGAATTCGCCTAACAGGGCCATGGCCAGAGCTGCTGCTTCGCCTCGGGATAAGCAGAAAAGCACTGACTACGATAGCCAGAAAAAATCAGGCACCGCTCCCCTCGCCTATCCTCCCCCGGAAAGAAAGCCCCTTCCCAGAGATAAACCGGATAATGCCAACCATGACTTTAGCAACGGTGCGCCCATGCTTTCCCTTTTTGTCCAGGATCAGAATACTGCCATTGGCAGAAGAAATATCCACAGCGCAAAAGAAGGTTCCAGCTTTACTGTTGGCGGAGGGAATTCAGATTTCCTTATCTTTCTGGTTCCTGTACCGCCGTATATTGCCGAAGTACATTTTGACGGTAGACAATGTACATTCTTACCCAAAAAGCCGCAGTATTTCCCGGATATTGGCTCGCAGCAGGTTTCAAACTGCATCGGTAAGACAATCAGGGTAATTTCGGACAGGAATTATGAACTGCATATACGGATTGAACGCTATGAAGATCCTTTAATGGCCCTTAACAAGTTGCTCAATTCCATATCAATGCCTAATGCCTAGCGTTTTGCGCTATTCGACGGTGAAGCCTAGTTTTTCCAGAGTGGTTTGAGCTTTGCGTGCTAGGCTTGCGCCGTTCCTTCTTTCATCCAGACAGGAACGGATCTCTTCTTCCAGGGATGTAAAATTATTGTTTACCGCCATGTCCATAGCATAAGATTTTTCTATAACGGTGCCGCTGGCAAGAAAACGTCTGGCCAGAGCTTCCAGGTCTGTGGATATTCCGGGGCTGACGATGCGCAAGAATCCGTTATAGAGCGCGGTCTGGTTCCGGGTTTTGGCATCGTCCAAGGCGGCAATGGCCTGGGCGGTATAATGGGCCGAATTGTTTGTCAGCAGCATCTCACCGGCAAGAATCCTTATGGTGTCGGAATTCTTCTGTTCCGAAAAGAGGGCCTCCAGTACGGCTATAGCTTCATCATTCCAGATGGCTCCTAAGGCTTTGATGGCCTCATCTTTTACTGCCTGGACATCATCGTTTTCTGCCCTGTACTGCAAGTAGGGAACCGCAGCCTCCATTCTACGCCTGCCGGCCGCCTGGGCTGCGCCTATCCTGGTGCGGTAATATGAATCCCTTAAACCTTCAAGAACAGCCAGGTCTGCGGCTTCACCAGAAAAAGGCGCAAGCGCGGCAATGGCAGAAGATCGTACATTAGGATCTGCTGTAGAAACCGCCTCGATAATTGCGTCCAGGCTGCTGGGATCGCCTATTTTACCCAATGAATCCAGGGCAGCCATTCTAAGAACGTACCTTTCTTCAGAATTCCTTACAATACCAGTAAGAAAAGCTATGCCCTCAGAAGATCCGGTTTCTCCAATAGCGACAATTATTTCCCGCTGGTTTTCGTTGCTAGGATTCCCGGTATTATAATAATTGACAAGAAATAGTGCTGTAGAATCCTTGCTTTCACTGCCTCTGGCAGCCCTGCCCAGGGCGCGAATGGCGTTATTAAGAAACCTGGTTTCTCCCTCACGAATCAGTCTTTCAAGAACAGCTGTTGCACTGTGCGCGTTTACCCTGCCCAGATAATCAACAGCGGCCAATACCGTTTCGTTAGCCTCAGTATCCCGTTCTTCGATAATGCGGATTGCCTTTTCTTCAAGGCCGGATTTCTCCCTTTCCCCAAAAAAAGACATAATTCCTGTAAGAATGTTTCTGTTTCTGGAAGATTCAAACAATTCTACAAGAGAATCGTCCAGAGTATAGTCTTTTTCGTTTCGTAAAGTCTGAATCAGCGCGGCGATTTCCGTTTCTGTACCGTAACGGAGCGTGTTAAGCCGTCTGGCATTTACAGGATTCGCGGCTTCTTGGGAAGAAAGCTGTGAACATAAAAATATCATTATGAAAATCTTTACAAGAAAGATAGGTCTAAGCAGTTTCATCTGAGCTCCTGTATTGCGCAAGGAATTCTTTTTTAAAGGCCAGAAATCTGTTTTCTTCAATTGCCCGGCGCGCATTATTTACCATATTAAACAAAAAATAAAGGTTATGGTAACTTGCCAGGATTGAGCATAGAATCTCCCTGGTCTTAAAAAGATGCCGTAAATACGCCCTTGAATAGTTCCTGCAAACTTTACAGCCACACTCTTCATCTATCGGCGAAAAATTCATGGCATTCTCAGCTTTTTTAAGGGCAAAACAACCTTGCTGGGTAAATACGTGGCCATTCCTGCCAGTGCGGGTGGGAAAGACACAATCAAACATATCTATCCCGTTTTCTATTGCTTCAAGAATATATTGAGGCGTACCTATTCCCATTACGTATCTAGGCTTATTCTGCGGCAGTAGCGAAGCGGTATAATGTAGATACTCCTGAAACACTTCCACTGGCTCACCCACTGATAAACCACCAATGGCAATTCCGGGGCTATCAATAGCAAGGGCAAGTTCCACGCTCTTCATGCGCAGATCCTTAAAAAAGTTCCCCTGGACAATGGAAAACAATTGCCCTTGATAATTCACTTTATCCTGTATACTTTTCCATACTTTATCTGCCCTATTCAGCCAAAGCGCGGTAATATCAAGACTATTTACCGCTTCCTTGTACGAAGTTCCCCAGGGAGTGCATACATCCAACTGCATCTGAATATCGCTGCCCAAACAAGCCTGAATTTCCACCACCTTTTCCGGGCTAAGAAGATGGTATGAGCCGTCAATATGGGATCTGAATTTGACCCCTTCGTCAGTAATTTTCCTAAAGGGCGCCAGCGAAAAAACCTGGAATCCGCCTGAATCCGTAAGTATATTCCTGTCCCAGTTCATGAATTTATGAAGGCCGCCAGCAGCGCTTATAACTTCCATTCCGGGCCTTAGATACAGGTGATAGGTATTGGATAGGATTATCTCAAAGCCTATCTCCGTTAAGTCCTCTACAGTTAGGGCTTTGACAGTACCGTTAGTCCCCACAGGCATAAATACAGGCGTGTGTACTTGCCCGTGCGGAAGGTTCAGGATTCCGGTACGGGCTGAGCATGAGGGGTCTTGGTGTAAAATAGTGAAGAAATGCTCCATTGTATTATTTTACCACGAAGAAGTAAGAATTTTAACCACGGAGTCACGGAGTCAACGCATATGGTGCCAGGCACTCGGCGTTACCCTTTGTTTCCTATTTCTAGCAGTATTTTATTAAAAGTGTCTGAATTATTTATTTCTTCCCATGCATATTTTATAATTTTCTCAAACATAAAACTATCTTTTTTGTATGACAACCAAATACCTTCAATTGCAACTAAACCTAAACCCTTAGCATTTAGCCTTAACGCATAAGATTTTGCTTGAAAAAAATCCTCCAGTAATTGTTTTTGATTTGAGATTCTTAGTTTTGCCTCCCAAATAAACTCTGCCGTTTCTTCACCTCTTTTATTAATTGCTTTTATGGCATAATCAGGGTATATTCTTTCACCGCGTCCCATTCTTAAAGGCATTTGCTTAACCCAATCCTTTTCTGAAAACCCCAATCTATTCAAAAAAGGTTCCAGCAAATGAATTTCAACATCTCTTTCAATATTTAGTTCCGCTTTAATGAATAATTGTGGCCCTTTAATTCTAGGCAATTCCTTTGAATTAAACCCTTTTAATTTTAGGATTTTTATTATTTCATTATATTCTTCTACAGTACACTGTACCCCACTAATACCCTGCATATGAGACTTTACAATTGATTTTATACCCCAAATTTTGTTTTCGACTAATTCCTGATATGGAATACTTGGTATTTTAATTGGATTTCCTACCCAAATCAAATTATGCCAATAACTAAAGGGATCTAAAAAACCTTTTGATACAGCACGCCATATTGAATTTATTTGGCTAAATGGTGCTACGCCGTATATCAAAATTATATCCCCAGGTAATGTGTTCACATTACCTGCCCATAATGTTTTTGTTTCTTTATTTGATTTTTCTATTGTCTCTGTACAATCGTACTTAGTAGCACCTGAAATATAAACTTTTGATGGCTCTGGAAAATTATTTTCTCTTATATCAATATTATCAATGATGTTCCTTGAAAAATAATATAAAAAAACATTTAGCTCTATTGGTGATAAATCATGATTTTTCCTAAACTCAAATAAGGATTTACACAATTCAAAATAATAATATAACCTTTCTTCGTGTTTTACTTTTGATGGAATATTCGGAAGGGGGATAGAGAATTCGTTAAATATTGATTCCAATATAAAGAAATGATCCACAAAAAAATATGGAAAATAATATTCAGGTTTTATGAAATGCAATATCAATGATATTGATTCAATGTATGTCAGGAATTCCCTTATTTTCATCTTTTCTGAATTTTCAATAGAATTTTTGATAAAAGCATCAAAATAACTAGATGCCGTTTCTATAGAAAAAATACTTTTTTTGTCTTCTTCTAAATTATCCAATAATTCTTGATTATCGGTTCTTATATTTTCTTTTATATGTTTCATAAATTCGTTTATTTGAACTTTATCTATTTCTCGCAAATATTGCTTTTGAAAAAAATCATAAATTATATCTACATTTTCATCAATAATATATTGCCAGAAGTCAGTAAAGAAATTTAATGCTTCCTCACCTTCCTTTGTTTGTAAATAATTGTCAAAGATAAACTTAGTAAATTTCATATATTACCTTCTAATAGCTTTATTTTATCCTATTTTACCAATAATGTCAACTAGTATTGCGCATAACATATAAGTTGTAGCCCGAGCCGCTTTAGTGACGAAGCGTATACAATCCTGTTATATGCCGTTTGCCCTTACTCTGTTATTTTTAATTCAGTGGTTAATATATTTATCCAATCCCTTTTGCAATATAGGAACCTGTATAATAATACTGAATTATCTTCTTTATTAATTTTATAGATCAGCATATAATTTTTAACCTTAATGAATCTAATGCCCTTTTTTGCTAAATATTTGTTTTGCACCAATGGTCTTATATAAGGATTTTCTTTTAACTTGTCATATTTTTTCTTTAGTTCTTCAGAATGACTTTCAGCAGCCATTGGTGCTTCCAAAACATTTTTAATGTAATCCAATACGGAAATAATATCATTATTCACATTTTCAGAAAATACTAAATCAAACATTATTCTCCAACACGGTTTCCATATTCTTTAGAACCTCTTTTTCTGTTAATGTCCTTCCATTTTTAATATCATCAATTCCTTCCTGAATCAATCTATACAATTCATTGCGTCCGGAAATTTCTTCATAAGTTTCAATACTCATTACTGCAAGATCTCCTTCCCCATTTTTTGTTATAAAAATTGGCTCTCGGAATTTATGGCAAAATTCAGAAATCTCGCTATAATTATTACTCAGATCGGCACTTTTTCGTATTACAGGCATTATTATCCCCCAAAATGATTATATTTATATAATATCATTTTATTGATATACTGTCAATAGGAATTCTTATCTCTAGAATTTGAGAGGATAAATTGTATACTTTTTCATACACTTTGCTATTTTATAATTCCACAAGAAAATTTTTGGCAAATGGCATATAACGTTATGCGAAGTGGTGGCGTATATTAATTTTTTTCATAGTATTATATATTTTTTGTGAAAACTACAAGTATTTACGGACAATTGTACATCCATATATATTTCCATAAGTTTTGAATCCATTGTTTTTGTAAAGATTTAATGGACCATGATAATTATTATTATCCCCTTTTGTAAATGGGTAAGCTTCTATATATCTATATCCATCTTTTGCTGCGTCCAAATAAACTTTTTTAAGGAGCTGTGATGCTATACCTTTTTTCCGTAATTTTGGGGCTACACAGAAACATACTATTGCTTTTATTTTTTCATTTTTTTCAGATTCTTCCCAAGGGAATTCAAAATTTACTGTATTATATTTTCTCTTTTCGTTAGCATTACACCACCCTACAACATTACCGTCGTTATATGCCAAATAGCCTTGCATGATACCACTTTTAATTAATTTAATAGCACGTTCACGATTGCGTGAATTGCTTCTATTTTCGACTTCATTATTCCAATTGTATCGCCTATCAAGTTGATTATTCCAATGATAACACATACAATAGCAACCAGGCCAATCGCCATCATCGGAAAATCCAACATGGTCAAAGAAATGTAACCAATCGTCAAGCAAATCTACAGACATTTTTTTTATTTCAAAGTTCATCATATTTTCCCCTATTCATTTTTATCTTATAATAGCATAATCAAAATCTATTGTCAATATGAAATTCTGACAATTCTTATAATCCCTTATATCTATTCAAATTTTTGTTTCTTCAAGTTGACTTGATATATTTTCATATCAGGTTAGCCACCATTTCACCTAACTAATTATATATGAATAGGAGTGTGGAAATTTGCCTTTCATTTGCGTCATTTATGCATATACAAAATAACGTATATTTTTTATCTGCAAAATATACTCCATCTCATATATTTGAAGAAAGAGGTACAAACATCATACGTATATACTTTCCAATACTCTAACCATTCATTATCCTCCCTATCTCTGCGTCTCCGCGTCTCTGCGTGATAAAATTCTTAAAAACGTCACGTTTTCGCACTACGCAACAGCAGCAGCCCGATTGCTATAAAAACAAAAACTGGAAACCATGCGCCCGCTACAGGCGGAATATATCCAAGCCTGGACATGATCATGCTGATCATCTCCATAACAAAAAAGACAACCGCCGCTGACAGACTGGCTAACAAGGTCATAAGCAGTATGTTCTTTTTAAAGCGTCCCCCCATGGAGATTGAAAGTATCATTACCACAAAAGAAGCGGTTGGAAAGGAGAAGCGGTGGTAATATTCAGAAAGCGCCGTAGAAACAGGAAGCCCTGCTGCGCGAAGATCATTTACCAATAGGCCAGCGTCCTTGATCTGGAGTTCCTCCGCATTGACCAAATTCCTTCTAAACGAATCAGGAGGATCGGTATAGGCGCTTGTAGGCTCCAAATTCCTGACGCGAAAAAAACTGTCTTTCCATTCATAAATAACAGCATTTACAAATTCCCAGTATTCTCCTGTCCAATAAGCCCTATGCGCACGGATCAGGGAAACAAGATGACCGTCTTCGTCTTTTTCTATAATGAAAATCCCGTTAAGGCTATTGGTGTTAGTATCTAAAAAATCTACAGAATAAATCAGGCTTCCGTTACGTGCTCTTATTACAATATCAGAGTTATTTTCCGTCCTTTCCTGATGGAGGAGGATTTCAGATAATTCGTTCTTCATTTTTAGAGTCGGAATAACTACCCTATCATCAAAGAAGAAGCTAAAAAAAGAAGCGATAATTCCAATAAAGAGAAACGGTACGCAGAAACGCCAAAAAGGGATGCCAGAGGCAAACACCGTAATTAGTTCATTGCGGCCGTAAAGACTTCCAAGAGTATAGGCTGTCGCAAAAAGAAGAGAAACAGGCAGCGAGTATGAAAGGCTTTTTGGCAGATAGTAAAGGCATACCCGAAGTATTTGGCTCAGGGCAACCTCATAATTAAGGTAGCGCCATAGGTTCATAAACAGATCAATTAATACAATAATGAGCATAAACATGGAAAGTGAAATGAAGAAAAACGGGATAAATTGTTTGACAAGGTACCGGTCAAGTATCATATTCCAATCCTATCATTTTCTAATCCTCACAATGCACATTGAAAGGCCGATTACCCCTGCCAGAATGTTAGGCAGCCACATAGACCAGAAAGGAGAATAACCCAGGCGTACTCCCAGGGTCTGCCCACTAATTAGAAGGATCCAATAGATCAAGGAAATAAGAATGCCAAACATGAACCCGACAGTTTGTCCGCTTCTTTTTGCGAGAAACCCCAAAGGCACGGCCAGAAATACAAAGAAAAAAGATCCAAATGGAATGGAAAATTTTTTGTAGTATTCAAGCCGGTAATTTTGAATAGTCCTGTCATCCTGCATTTCCCGAATAAAATTGTATTCACGTAAATACGCGCTATAAAAATTACTCCTCCTGTTCCAGACTTCTCTTTCCGGGCCTTGCCGTAGGCTATCTTCTAGATTCAGGGCAGAGCTAAGGGATCTGCTAAAGCGATCATCAAGCCTTTGCCGGAGCTCTTCGTTTCTTGTCGTGATTTCCCCGCGTATATCGACTGAACTCATATTACTGGGCGTAATATATGACACCGCCTGCATAATATCTTCTTGAGGAACAAAATAACGGAGAAAGCCAGCGGCAGCGTAATCGTAATCTTCCCTGACTATTTCTTTAGAAGACTGTACAAAAGTATCGTACAGATCAAGGCTGATACCGTCTATCCCTGAGTCAACGAATTCCGCGTTATTGGCCATTATAATACGGCGCTCGCCGTCACTAGTACGGTCAATAATAACAAGATCGTCAAAGGATCTGCCGTCCACGGCTCCGGTAATGATTACAGTATCCCTAAACCGTTTTACAGAATTGGGTTCCAGTTCCAGGGCCGGTGTAGTTGTAAGGATCTGCCGCCACAAACGCTGATATTGCACAGTACCTGCCGGAAGCAGCACATCATTCGTTAAAAAAGAAAGAAGAGAAATCGCAACTCCCACTATTATTACGGGAAGAAAAATATTTTTATACGAAAGCCCGGAAGACAGCATCACCAGAATTTCATTATCTGATGACATGCGGCCAATGGTCATTAAAATTCCCACGAGTGAAGCAAAGGGCGCGGATAATGCAATTATGTTGGGCAAGGCATAAAAGATGAGGAGGGCAACCTGATAAAACGGAACTCTTTTAGAAAGAATATCCTGAGCCACCAGGAGTAGCTGGTTTATAAAAAAAATAAAAAAGAAAAAAAGAAAAGCTACCAGGAAAGAAAACAGGGCCTCCCCTATTATATAGCGGAACATCGTTTTTGAAATTACTCTACGGCTTTCCACACCGCTCCTTATATGCCGGTGGAGCCAAACCCTCCGGCTCCCCGTTTTGTGTCTCCAAGGGCAAGGACTTCCTGTACGGGTATTTGTATAACTGGGGCAATCACAAGCTGTGCAACCCTGTCGCCGTTTTTTACTGTAAAAGAATCTTCCCCAAGATTGACAAGGATTACTTCCAGTTCTCCTCGGTAATCAGAATCAATGGTTCCGGGCGCATTAAGAACGGTAATTCCGTTACGCACGGCCAGGCCTGATCTGGGCCGAACTTGAGCTTCATAACCAAAGGGAATTTCCATAAAAAGGCCCGTAGGAATTTTTGCCCTTCCAAGGGGAGGAATTTTTACATCCTCCCCAAGAAAAGCTCGCAGATCCATTCCTGCGGCCCCTTCGGTTTCATACGCAGGAAGAACTGCGCCGGGCTTCTTTTGGATTTTCAGCGCAACCCCTGCCGAACTATCAATATCTGTCATGCCGGCGTGGCCGGTCATCGCGCTTTGAGTCGTGCCTATCATCGCGCCTGCCGCCACCGTAGCGGTTATCCCGGCTTTCATGTCTCTCCGGGCGAACATCGGTACTGGCGCCGTCCGGGTCTATAGCGTCAATATAGGAAAGGTTAAGGCGACCGGCTTTATCAATTTCTGTCAGTTTTACGGGTATCTTGTCCCCTTCTTTGATTACGTCCGTAACCTGGTTAACCCGCTGGCGCGACAGCCTGGAAATGTGAACCAAGCCTTCCTTGCCTGGAAGTATTTCCACAAAGGCGCCATAGTCCATTACGCGCTTTACAGTTCCCTGGTAAATCTTTCCCGGCTCCGGGTCAAGGACTATGCCAAGCACCGCAGCCTTCGCGTCTTCTGCGTCTTTGGAACTCTTGCCAAAGATGGTTACCGTACCATCGTCTTCGGTATTTATTTTTACGCTGTACTGCTCGCAAAGGGCCTTTACGTTCTTGCCGCCAGGCCCGATGAGTGCGCCGATCTTGTCAACATCAATACGCAGGGTAACAATTTTTGGTGCGTATTCGCTGATGGCCTCCGCCGGTTTGCTGATAACCGCATTCATTATCGAAAGAATGTGGAGCCTGCCCCGCTTGGCCTGATCCAGGGCCTTTCGCATAATCTCCGGGCTTACCCCGGCTATCTTTATGTCCATCTGGAAACCGGTAATCCCGTCTTCTGTGCCTGCCACTTTGAAATCCATGTCGCCCAGATGATCTTCTTCGCCCAGAATATCAGAAAGCACCGCATAACGGCTGTTGGCACCGGTTCCTTCGGTTATAAGCCCCATAGCAATACCGGCTACCGGCTTTTTCATGGGAACGCCCGCGTGGAGCATGGAAAGAGTTCCACCGCAGACAGATGCCATCGAAGAAGAGCCGTTGGATTCCATAATCTCGGACACAACCCTGACTGTATAGGGGAATACGTCTTTTGAAGGAACCATAGCTTCCAGGGAGCGTCGCGCCAGGTTGCCGTGGCCAATTTCGCGGCGGCCAGTTCCTATGCGTCCCACTTCGCCCACAGAGTAAGGGGGGAAATTATAATGAAGGATGAAATGCTCGCGCTTATCCCCTTCTATATCGTCATACACCTGTTCGTCAAACACGGTTCCAAGAGTGGTTACGGCCAGAGCCTGGGTTTCGCCCCTGGTGAACAGGGCGGAGCCGTGGGTGCGCCTTAAGATGCCAACTTCGCAAGTGATGTCCCTTATGTCTTCGGTGCCCCTGCCGTCCACACGGCGGCTATTGTCAAGAATTGAAGAGCGCAAAATCTCGTACTGAAGATCCTCAAAAAGGGCTTTGAAGAGTTTTTTCTGGTTTTCATCTTCCAGTTGAGAAGCGTATTGCTCGGCGATTTCCTTTTCCACCGCTTTAATGGCGTCATGGCGTTCCAGCTTGCCTTTAAGAAAGCATGCTGTTTCCAGCTTGGGTTTTGCCGCTGCCCTTATGGCATCGCCATTTTCCAAAACATGAGCAGTCTGGGTAAGCGGCAGTTTTGCTTTTCCTGCAAGCTCCCGGAGTTTTTCCTGAAGGCCGCAAAGCTCAATAATAACCTTATGGGCCTTTTCCAGGGCATCGATCATTAAATCTTCGCTGACTTCTGCGGCCCCGCCTTCCACCATGGTAATGCCGTCCTTAGTACCGGCAACCACAATTTCCATGGTCGATTTTTCGATTTGCTCATAAGTGGGATTGACTACCAGCTCATTGTCTACCGAACAAACGCGGACGCCCGCAATGGGCCCGTTAAAGGGTATATCCGAGATATGAACCGCCGCAGAAGAGGCAATTATGGAAAGCATATCCGGCGGATTGACCTGATCCGCAGAAACCGTCATTGGAACGATTTGGATTTCCCGGCCAAAGCTCTTTTCAAAAAGGGGCCTCATTGGCCTGTCTATGAGCCTGGAAACCAGTATCTCTTTGTCCTTGGGGCGGCTTTCCCGTTTGATAAAACCGCCTGGAATCTTCCCGGCGGCGTAATACTTTTCGTTATAATCCACGGTAAGGGGGACATAATCCATCCCTTCCACGGATTCCGACGATGCGCAGACCGTGGCAATTACCGCTGATCCCGCATACTGGGCCAAAACAGAGCCATTGGCCTGTTTTGCGATTCTGCCGGTTTCAAGGATCAACTCCTCACCGGCTATTTGATATGTTACCTTTTGAATCATATTTACTTACGGAGCCCGAGTTCCTTTATGATAACGCGGTATTTTTCCAGATTAACGCGCTGAATGTATTTTAACATCCGCCGTCTTTTACCGACCAAAATTAATAAGCTCCGCTGGCTGGACTTATCCTTCTTAAATTGTTTGCAATGCCCGGTGAGCTGGTTTATCCGCTC
>JAIRUO010000294.1 GCA_031254385.1 Treponema sp.
AATATTGCTTAAATTATTCATATTATCATTATCTAAATTTGCATTCCATTCATCAAGTAACAATACTGAAACATTTGTATTATCAACATTTTGGGCTATTTCTTTTAAATTTTCTATTGCTTTTTCGCCTGTCGAGAATCCTTTTTTATCAGTTTCATTCAAAAAAACCATTTTCGACTGACTTGGCAAAATATACGCTTTATCACCTAATTTTACTTTTACCTCCGCTAATAATGTTGTCTTTCCTGAACCGTTGTCACCGGTAATAGTATACCGGCCTTTGCTAAAATCGTTTGTATATGTTATTAAATCATCAAATTTGTTAAGCGGCTTTCTCTCTGTTGCCATTGTTAGCATTAGACTTCCCCAGGAAATTTTTCCTTGGCTTGAAAGAGGCTCGGAAAAATTAAGTTGATAAGAAACTTGTCTTGTTCTCCTTATTTTATCATTTAAATTTATGAACAGCCCTATAGTATCGCTAAGATGCTGAATAGTTGTAATTTGACGCGGAGTAGTCGCCACTAATACCGCTAGCATCTGCGCGTCCCCTACCGCATCCATAAATGACATAAAAAGAACAATTAGTATTGGTGATGCGCTTACAAAGAGTGTAATAATGGAAGCAAGGTCTATATTCAGGGTCAATTTGCGCTGGTTTTTATCTGATGTAATGCATTTCTTCATAAAATTATTTTTCCAAATAAAAACATTCCAAATATTACCTGTTAATATTGTGTCCCAGCCAGAATACAATGTTTGCAGCATTGCATTTCTGCTTTTTTGAGAACTATCCGACCACTTTCTTAAAATTGGCTTTGAAGCACTTACACACAAAATTGTCAAAGGAATTGCGCAAATATATGAGAACAAAAAAGCAGTATTGAGATAATAGCTTAAAACGAGAACATTTAAACCCACATTAAATAATAATGAAAACATATCCACAAAAAAATTGTAGTCTTCTTGAATAATTAGCCAGGCTTCGTGTGTAAAATATGATTCTTTTCTCTCTCTAAAGTTAGAGTTGAAAAAATGGTGAGGATGATTATACGCTATAACGCTGAATTTTTTAATGTAGTCCGAATAAGTAATGTATTTTGCTTTATTGATAAAGTAATTGGTTAATGTTGTTGGTATATAAACCACGGTTAAAGAAATAATAAATAATATCAGCCATAACCTATATTCATCTCCCGACACAACCGCCTGACTTAATTTTGCAATCATAACAGTTGACGTAGCTACAATAATTTGCTGGACAAGGACAAAACAAAACCCAATTATGGTTGCATAGTTAAGGAATTTTAGCTTCATATATAAGCCATTGTAATTCATCCTATTATAACGTACAATGGCTTATGAGCAAGAAAGGAAAAAAACTGCCCTTTATCCTTCGTTTCTTCAGAGCCCTGCTTATTTTCCTTGTATTAATTGTTATCGTATGGATAGGGTTTTCGCTAATTGGAAGGATTAACGCGGCTCGGGTAATGCCCAGTAGCTTTAGCGTTTATGTGCGGGCGCCAAACCCGGTTCATCTGGTCCGGGCTTTACTGGGCCACGAATCCCTGCCAGAGATACTGGCTTTGCGGGAAATGGCGGATGTCGCGCCTGTAATACGTCAGATTGCGGACAGCGGCCTTTTAGAAAACAAATGGATTCAATTAGCCGGACAGGGGAACTTGGAAGCTGCGATTCTCACGGAAGGCCATATACTGGCTGCCTGGGACCTGGGCTTCCTCTCCCCTGCGCTCAGGGTGCTGCCCCTCGTTGCCGGATTTATAAGCGTCCCCAATCTGTATTACGTACAGGGCGGCAAATATTCCCGTTTTGAATACCGTATGGAAGATGGGTCAACCTTCTTTATAGGGCCTTACCGGAATCTCATGATCATCTCTAATAGCTCCTCGTTGTTTGAATCTGTGCTGGACGGAACCCAGACGAATAATGGAAAGGCAGTCGAGTTCCTTTCAAAAGATTATGATGTTGCCTGTTTATTATCAGAAGAATTTATTCTGGCGCTGGCAGCGCCCGGCGGTCAGACAGGCGGCCAGGATCCGCTTGCCTCGGCTCTTGGTCTGCTGCAGTTCAACGGCCCTATAGAGGCGGCCATTAAAATAAGGCCAAGGCAGCTTGATCTAAGCCTTGTCGCGGCCCTTTCTTCAACTCAAAGGGACATTGAAAAAATAATTAGCCGCCCGTCAGTTGCGCCTGACCTTTTCCGCATGATCCCGGACAACACCCAGTACCTTACGCTCATTTCTGCCGGTTCTTTGGAAGATATTCTGAACGCCGCTTCCGCAATTCCCGGATCGGAGATTAGAGAACCCTGGCGAGTGGCAGATAGCGCTGCTCGGACTTTGCTCAGGGTAAGTATTGACGATATTCTGCTTTCCTGGACAGGAGAAGAATTTGCGGTTTTTGGCATGGAAGGCAGGGAAGCACCTGTTATTCTTTTGGAAATAAGGGATGAAAGAAGGCGGCAGGAGATTTTTGACAGGCTTTTCCGATCTCTTTTTGTAAACGAAAATATCAATCTTAATCTGGACGGAACAAGGCTTCCCCGGATAGAGTTGCCTAACTTTCTTTCTTCGCTACTACTGAGCATGGGGATACATATTCCTTCGCCTTATTATACGGTTCATGACGGCTATCTTTTTATTTCAGAATCAGCAGAATCCCTTCTGGCTGCGGTGAACGGCGCACGGAGGACCAGGGGGCTGCTCAGGACTGAAGTCTGGCAGACTCTGGGGCAGGTTGGGCCTGACAAATCGAGTTTTACGCTTTTCTATTCGCTTGACAGAACCATGCCCTTCTTCCTTAGGGGAAATAATGCGATTGCACCCATTCTGCGGCTGTACCGACAGGGGCTGGCCAGGCTTTCTTTCGAAGATAACAGGGTACATGTAGGCTTATCAATAATTCCAGGACAGGGAAGCGGGCTTACTCCTGCTCCCGGCTTTCCTATAGCTTTAAGCGGAAGGCCGGTAAACCAGGCGTATATTCTCAAACAAGGGAACGAAAGCCGCATACTCTTAAGCCGGGGCAACAGCGCCTTGTCAATTAACCCCGCAGACCAAAGCGTTAAGACGCTGGATGTTCCAGGAACTTCGACACGGGTTTGGGTAATTCCTGCGGATGGCATAGATGGCGCGATATGGGTTGTAAGCTCACAGGGCCGGGTATACCTGACGGACAAAGACCTTGAGGAATTTAGGGGCTTCCCTCGCATAACGGGACTCCGCATTTCTGCCGCACCTGTCGCGTGGAACAAAAAATTGTACCTTTTCGACTATGACGGGGCAATTGCATCCATTCACGCGCTTGACGAAACAGGCAACCTTGAAAAATGGCCCCAGCTTTTTTACGCCTCTATCCTTGCGCCTGTTTCTTTTATCAATTTCCAGAACAGAACCTACACGGCTTGTTATCCCAAAGAATTCTTTGGCAGCATTTACCTAATGGACGGCACGGGCGCTATTATGCCAGGTTGGCCGCAGTCTGTGTTCGGTATTGCGTTCGGGTCTCCTCTCCTTTTTGCGCATAACAACAGCCTGATGGCGGCCTTTGTTACTCAGGCCGGGGAACTGACGGTTTTTGATGAAGAAGGCAATATACTGCCGTCTTTCCCTCTGGACTTAGACGGCGTTTTCTATCTCCAGCCTGTCTTTGACAATGAATTCCTCTGGCTCATTGCGGCAGACGGAATGCTTTTCCAGGTCAGCCTTGAAGGGACGGTACTCTCGCAAAGGATTCAAAACCTACAAGTAAGGGAAGAAGGCTATATCACCGTAGTAGATGTTGACAAGGACGGTAGGAAAGAAATCTTTATTTCCGGCGAGGGCAACGCGCTCTACGGATACACTGGCAGTTTCATGTCTCTGGAATCTTTCCCCCTGCCTATTTGGGGGAAGCCAGGTTTTGGAATTGCGAATAACAGCAAGACAGAGATTGCCGGCGTGGGCATGGATAACCGTGTCTACTTGTGGCAGTTTAAGTAAAGGCGGCATTTATGAAAAAGGAAAAACACCTAATAACCCAGGCAACCGTTTTATTACTGGTAATGCTTATGGTTTCCTGCGGAACCCTGATTTCCTGCGGAACTCTTCAAAAAGACATTCACATTTCCAGCATTGACGAGTCCGCTAAAACAGATCTGGTCATGCTTGAGGAGACAATTGTAAGGCTGGAATCTGCCCCTCAAAACAACACAATTGCAGAGGCCAGAAGGTCAGTAACAAGCCTTTCAAATATACCGGACGCGGAATTCCAGGCCCAGCTTGCCGCATGGTCGGGAAGGCTTGCCCTTCTGGAAGGAAGATCCAGTGAAGCGCAAAGGGAGTTGAGACGATCCCAGACCGTCTCTCCCGGAAACTGGCCTTCGATAATTCTAGCGTGTCGGCTGGAACAGGATCTTGTTAGACGGCAGGCTCTTCTTGATGAGGCAATAAGGAT
>JAIRUO010000056.1 GCA_031254385.1 Treponema sp.
AAAGCCGCACGGATCATCATACCAAAAGGCCGCCCACGCCAGGGGGCATCGTACCTGGAGGTACGACATGAAATGGGAAACGGTCATCGGCCTAGAAGTTCACGCCGAGCTTTCAACCAAATCTAAAATCTTCTGCGGCTGCACTACCGCTTACGGCGGCGAGCCGAATACCCATGTCTGCCCGGTTTGCTCAGGGATGCCGGGCGCTTTGCCTAAGTTTAACCGCTCTGTATTGGAATACGCTCTGCGGCTTGGGATTGCGCTTAACTGCAACATTACACGGCACAGCAAATTCGACCGCAAAAATTACTTCTATCCTGATCTTCCCAATGCCTATCAAATATCCCAGCTTTATGCTCCTATATGCCGAGACGGGCATCTTGAAATTGAAGCTGAAGGAAAGGAAAAATCAATCAACATACGCGAAATTCACATGGAACAGGATGCTGGTAAACTTGTCCACGATTCACGCGGTACGGGAACCTTTATTGACTTTAACCGTTGCGGTGTCCCGCTGTTGGAGATTGTCTCGCAACCAGACTTCCGCAGCAGCGGCGAAGTAATTGCCTATCTTGAAAAGTTACGCGAAACCCTTCTCTACCTTGAAATATGCGACTGCAAAATGCAGGAAGGTTCAATCCGCGCCGACATCAATTTGTCAGTGCGCCGCGAAGGGGAAGAACTTGGCGTACGTACCGAGACCAAAAATATGAACTCGTTCAAAGCGATTGCGCGGGCCATTGAATACGAAATCGAGCGTCAGATTGAGATACTGGAAGACGGCGGCCAGATTGTGCAGGAGACCCGCCGCTGGGACGATGAAAAGGGCGAATCCTACGGCATGCGCTCAAAAGAAAACGCGAATGATTACCGCTATTTTCCTGAGCCCGACCTCTTGCCTTTGCATATTGATGATGCCTGGCTGGAAAGTATAAAAGCAAAGCTGCCGGAACTTGCCTGGCAAAAGCGCGAGCGCTATGTCCGCGATTTTGGGATTTCCGAATACGCGGCAGCAGTTCTTACCGCTCACAAAAACATTTCTGGCCTATTTGAAGCTGTTCTACGGCAGAGCGAGACCGTTTCCCAGCAGAGTGGGCCAGCCCTAGCCGCAAATGTAGCCTTGGAAGCCGCGAACCTGATTACCGGCGAGATCATGCGGCTGATGAACAACGCGAACATATTGCCCGAAGACCTCTCCATTGATGCGGGCAAGCTTTCGACACTCATTGCCTTAGTTACAGGCGGAAAGATAAACCGCAATGCCTACAAAGAAACCATTGAGGCGGTATTCACGCATAATGTTGATCCCGAAGAATACATCGCCGAAAAAGGCTTGATGATGGTCAATGATGATAATGCTGTAATCGAGGCGGTAAAAGCGGTGTTGGCGGAAAACCCCGATACGGTTGCGGAGTTCCGCGCCGGCAAGGAAAAGGTGTTTGGTTTCCTAATGGGACAGGTAATGAAGAAACTGGGCGGAACGGGAAATCCCGATATGGCTAAGAAAACCTTGACAGCCATGCTCAATAAATAGGACAAATATACATGAATGTTTATAGAACACACACTTGCGGAGCACTGCGGGAAGATCATGTTGGACAGACAGTCAAGCTGTCCGGCTGGGTGGATACTATCCGCGATCACGGCGGCGTAACATTTCTTGATCTTCGAGATCAGTACGGCATCACTCAAATTGTCCTGCACGACGAAAATTCCATAAAGCAGGTAAGCAAGGAAAGCGTAATCACGGTCTCAGGCCCTGTAAAAAAACGGGATGCGGACACCGTTAATCCAAAGATCGAGACCGGAACGGTTGAGCTTCATGCCGAAACCCTAGTCATGCAGAGCAAAGCTGTCCGCGCCCTGCCCTTTGAGATA
Source organism: Treponema sp. (assembly GCA_031254385.1). Next base: position 1,879 of record JAIRUO010000056.1, read on the forward strand.
AGCGATTCCAAAAACACAAGGGAAGAAGTCCGCTTGCGCCACCGTTATCTTGACCTCCGCAATCCTGCGGTAAGAGATAATATTCTGCTACGGGCAAAGGTGATCAGCTTTTTGCGGACAAAGATGCAGGAGCTTGGTTTTACTGAATTCCAGACGCCAATTTTAACTTCATCTTCGCCTGAGGGAGCGAGGGATTACCTAGTTCCAAGCCGCAAGCATCACGGCAAATTTTACGCGCTCCCGCAAGCGCCGCAAATATTCAAGCAGTTGTTAATGGTTTCGGGCTTTGACCGCTATTTTCAGGTTGCGCCTTGCTTCCGCGATGAAGATGCCCGCGCCGACCGCTCCCCTACAGAATTTTATCAGCTTGATTTTGAAATGGCCTTTGCGGAACAGGATGATGTTCTTTCTGTGGCTGAAACTGTGCTGTACGATACTTTCAAAACATTTTCGAATAAAGCCATCAGTCCCGCGCCCTTTCGCAGAATCCCCTACGCCGAATCCATGCTGAAATACGGCACGGACAAGCCCGATCTCCGCAATCCGCTAATCATACAAGACCTCACTTCATTTTTTGCCGATGTGGAGTTTAAGCCTTTTAAGGGTATTCCTGTCCGGGGCATTGTCGCGTGTAGCGCGGCTTTGAAGCCTAAGTCTTTTTTTGAAAAGATGCTTGCCTTTGCTACGGAAATTGGAATGCCTGGCCTTGGTTACATTTCCGTTTTGGACGATGGCGCTCTCAAGGGGCCAATCGTAAAATTCCTTTCAGAAGAAAAACAGGCGGTGTTAAGAAAAGACCTTTCCCTTAAAAAAAACGACACCCTGTTTTTTATCGCGGACGCGCCTAATCTTGTGGACGACCTTGCCGGGCAGATCCGTACAGCTCTTGGCGAACAATTAAACCTTATCAACAAGGACAGCTTCGAGTTCTGCTATATCGTGGACTTTCCGATGTTTGGTGCTAATGAAGAAACAGGCGCGATTGAATTTACCCACAATCCCTTCTCAATGCCCCAGGGCGGTCTTACTGCGCTTGAAACAAAAAACCCGCTTGATATTCTGGCCTGGCAGTATGACATTGTGTGCAACGGTTGCGAGCTTTCCTCTGGCGCTGTCCGCAACCACCTGCCCGAAGTAATGGTAAAAGCGTTTGAAATAGCAGGCTATACCAGTGACATTATTGAAAAGAAATTTCCCTCTTTATTCAACGCCTTTCATTATGGTGCGCCGCCCCACGCAGGCATGGCCCCCGGCATTGACCGCATCGTTATGCTGCTTGCCGAGGAAGAAAACATACGCGAAGTAACAGCGTTCCCCATGAACAGCAACGCGCAGGATTTGCTTATGGAAGCTCCCGGCGAGGTTACGGAACAGCAGTTGCGTGAGGTGCATATCCGGTTGCGGCAGAAGCATTAAGCTCCATGAAAAAGCTGGAGTTGATAAATAATTCTGACAAAATAATCACGATTGCCGATTATATTTGCAATAAGCAATCGGAGATTGAATCATCATATAAAATATGTCCCAAAGAATTATCCGAGATAAGTCTATTCTTAAGAAAAATAATCGATCATGACAACGATTTCATTATTGCCATTTATTCAGATAAAAGAATATCCGGAGTTGGATGTTTTTTAAATGAGCCTTCAGAAAAATATTTGGAGTGTTTGGGAGGATTTTTTGACGACAAATCAGATTTTATAATGGCTATGAACTATTTAAAAGATAATTTTCAGGGACACCATATTGATTTTGTATTGCCTATTGAGAATAAAAAATTGCTTGAATATTTAAAGAATGAAAATGCAATATTCGAAAATCCAGAAATATGTTTAGAAATTTCAATAAATAATATTGTCCAATTAAATGAAATGGAAGAAATTAAAGAACTATCAAAAGAACATTTTGCTGGATACCGCAGAATTCATAATGATAAAGATAGATACTGGACGGCAGAGAGAGTATTAGAGAGATTAGATATTTTTAAGCCATATATTGTAATTATTGACGGAGAGGTTATCGGTTATATTGACGTAACGTATGGAGGAAAATTAGTAGAAATATATGACCTAAAAATTTTAAGTGAATATAATAAGTTCATAGAACCATTAATAAATATAGCGGCACATAAAGTATTAAATAAAGATAATAAATTGATGGTATTAATTGGATTAAACGATTCGATCATTGAAATATATAAAAAAATTGGCTTTGCTGAGAAAGATATTAGCCAGGCCGTTTCCTTAACTTTAATTAATAGAGGTAACTAAGGAAGTAATTCATGAAGATTCCAGTACAATGGACAAACAAATACAAACAGAATTGGGAAGAAGCTTGGGAGCGCGTTAATGCATGGTGGCACTGTGAAGAAACAGATAGACCCGTGGTCTTCAATTCCGTCCGAAAGCCTCTTTCAGAATGTAAAGGCGAATATATTAGCCCAAAAAATTCCGAAGAAGCAGCCTGTTTTGATCTTGACGTAGCAGTAAAACTGAATAATACACGTTATAATCTGGAAAACACCGTTTACTCTGCGGAATCTGTACCTTTTGCTTGGTCAGATTTCGCAAGCCTTCTTGGATTGTTAGGTGTGCAGGCTGGGGGAAAACTGCAATATGACTACCCTAATACAACTTGGATGGTCTCAGACAAAAATCTTTTCGATCTCTCGCTACCCGTGGTGTCGGATCCCTGTAAAGAATTGCAATTCGTCGTTGACTTGATACGGCGCAATCATGAAAATTTCGGCTATGATGTGGTACTGGGTGCCACTCCTATGCTTGATCCTATGACAACCCTTTCGCTCATGCGGGGACAGGAAGACTTTTTGATAGATCTGTTTGAGCGGGAAGATGAGGTCATGAACTGGCTGAAACGCCTTGGGGAATTCCACAGGCAGGCGATTAATGCCTTCCGTAATGCAAGAGCTGCCTTGGGCCGCAGGGAAGACTATAACTGGACAGGCGCATGGTGCCCTGGAGACATGGACGCCATACAGAGCGATATTTCCACCATGCTGTCTCCAGAAATGTTCAGAAAATTTGCGCTTCCTGAGGCAGAATACGAGGCTTCATTCTATGATTATACGATATGGCATTTAGATGGAACAGACGAATTCAGGCATATTGATGATATTTGCGGCATAGCTAATCTCCATATAATCCAGTTTGTTGATGAAAAGAGCCGTGATCCTATTGAGTTTTCCCATATCTGGGAAAAAATCTTGAAGCAGGGTAAAAGTATCTTGTTCACCTGTGATTCAAAATACGCTCCTAACCTGGCAAAAAAACTTGGATGTCGTGGGATAGCCTTTTCGTTCAGGGACACCTTAACCGAACAAAATATGGATCGTATGCTTAAAACTCTTCAGGAAAATAGCAGTTCTAAATTCAACTGATACATAGTGAATTTAAACATTACTACCCCAAAAAAGCCCTAAAAACTTACGTTTCTAGGGCTTATCAAATAAACTGTTATGCTAATCTAGAGTGAAGCGGCCCTACGTGTCATGGCAAGAAGTTCCTGAAGCCCAAGGCGGTTAAGCTGGGCTACATAAGCATCCCATTCTGCGTCAACATTTGCCTGGCCGGAAACCCATTCGGCGGTTTTTTGACTTACATATTCGCCAATGG
>JAIRUO010000071.1 GCA_031254385.1 Treponema sp.
TTTTCAAGGGCAGCGGCAAATTGGGCTGTCTCTTTTGCGCTTGGCGGAATAAGGGGCTGGCCGTTAAATGTAAGCCCTTCCACAAAATTCCAGGGTATAAGGTTTATAATGCAGTCAAGACCCTGGGCAAATTCTGCTATTGCCTGCGCTTCGTCATCAGAAGTATTAATGCCCCCAAGGAGAACAGCTTCCAGGGTAATGCGGTTTTTTTGTTTTTGCTGGTAATACTCTAGGCTCTCTTTTAAGACGGGGAGGGGATTGGATAAGGCAAAGGGCATGAGCCGCTGCCTTATATCGTCCCTGGCGCTGGTTAAAGATAAGGCCAGGCGTAGGTCAGGCCCCTGATCCGCTAGCACCCTTATGCCTTCGGCTATGCCAGCGGTAGAAAGGGTGATGCGTCTTTTGGAAATGCCCATTCCTTCTTTTGATGTAAAAAAGAAAAGAGCTTTTCGCAAATTATCCATGTTCAGCAGAGGCTCACCCATGCCCATGATCACTATATGGGAAATATCAGAATCTTTTGCCCTTAATATTAACAGCTCTTCAACTATTTCTTCTGCACTAAGATTGCGTTTAAGGCCGAGCATTCCGGTTTTGCAGAAAACGCACGCGCCGGCACAGCCAGCCTGTGTGGAGAGGCAGGCGGTTTTCCTTCCTACTCCGTCTGCAAGGATCACGGCTTCTATTTTGTTGCCGTCATCAAGGATAATTTGGACTTTAACTGTTCCGTCACTGTCCTTTAGCTCCGCATTTGCGAATGATGAAAAAACAGCGAATTTTTCGGAAAGCTCATTGCGCAGGGAAAGGGGCAGGTTTTTCATTTCTGAAAAATCCCTTGCCCCGCCACATATCCATTGGCATATCTGCTTTGCCCGGAAATCCGGATAAACCTGGCTCAAAACGGATTTGAGCATGGTTCCGGTTTCTTTGGGCAAAAGCCCTGCTAGAGCTTGCTTATACATATTGGAGCAATTCTATCTGATTTGCTCCAAAAAATCCGCCACAGCCGCGTTACGGACTCCCATACGCTGAAAATCTTCAAGGACATCTATGGCCTTTTGCTTTTGGCCTTTTTTCAGCCTGCAATCCGCCAGCTCCAGATAGAGCCGGTGGTTTTTGGGGTCCTGCTGAATAAGCCGCGAAATGGATTCTGCCGCATCATCGTATTTGCCCTGGGCTTTTGATACCATTGCCAATCCCAGAACCGCGTAAGTGTCAAACTCAATATTCAAGGCCCGTTCATAAAAATCCACTGCCTTGTCATATTCGTTCAATTTCCTAAGCGCGTCTCCGGCTCTGGTTAAAATAACCTTGTTCCTTGGATCCTGGTCAAGAATGCGGGCCCAGTATTTTAGGGAATGATCCTGCTGGTTCATGCCCCGGTAGCAATCGGCAAGGCCAAAAAGGGCATAAAAATTGTTTACGTCCCTTTCCAGCGCTTTTACAAAATACGGCGCCCCTTCCTTAAAGGTCTTTAGTTTCCTGTGGCAATTTCCAATGGATGTCAGAACCCGTATATCCACATTTTGCAGATCGTCGTCCATCATCTTTTCCCAATAGAAAAGAGCTTCCCGGTATTCCCTAAAATCATAATGAAGATGGCCAAGTCCTATGATTGCGTAGGGATTCTGCTCCTCAAGGTCCAAAACCCTCAGGTATACAGTCCTGGAATTTTTGAAATCCCTGACTTTCCTGTATGCGTTGGCAACCCTGGTCAGGACGGTAATGTTCTTTTCATCATGAAGAAGATATTGCTCCCAGATTTCTATGGCTTTGTGGAACTGGTTCAATGCCTTATGACAGTCGGCCAGCCCAAAAAGTGCGTAATTGTTCCCTGGGTGGGAAGCAAGGCAGCGCTGGTAATAGGTGATGGCATTCCGGTAATTTCCCTGTTTGCGGCAGGCATCGCCCATGCCGACTAGCGCATAGTTATTATCTTCTTCTCTTTCCAGAATTCTGACAAAACAATGTAATGCTTCTTCAATGTTATTTTCTTTTAAATATTGATAGCCTTTTTTAGATAATGTTGAAATTTCATTTAATTCTCGGTCTTCTGCTGATACATATTGCGAGAATTGGATTCCTAATTCCTCGTCAACGGAATTAATCTTGTGTGGATCACTCATTTTCTCCATCCTTTTCATGGATTAGTTTTTGCAGAATCGTTGAAAGCTGCATAATAATTGGTTCTGCTTTGTTGCGATCCGGAGCAATCCAGTACATGCGCAGGGCGTCCATAATGCGTCCCTGAGCCTTATACTGGTCCCCTACTCGAATCAGGCCGTCTGAGTATCCGGTGGTTAAATAGATTCTCCGGGCGCTTTCAATATCGCCGGAATTGAATAATATATTCCCTTTACGGTTTAGCGCAGCTTTATCGGTAGACCCCATACCGCTTGCTGTTGTGGTTTTGATGAATATATTTTCCTCTTCCTTGCCCTCAAAAGCTCTTTTATAATCCATAATTACCACCTCATTATCAAATATACTCATTTATCTTAAATATATCAAATAAATCAATAAAAGTCAAAACATCTTATCTTTTTTTTGAAAATTTGTAGAAAATTACGATAGATCGTCCGTATT
>JAIRUO010000074.1 GCA_031254385.1 Treponema sp.
CATGGATAATGAAGGTGCCGACTACAGGGCTTGTGCCGCCCTGGGCCCTCTTTTTAGGTAAGTGGGTAAACAGCCATGATTGGATTTCTTATTAAGAAGAACTTTTTTGATATGTGGGACAACCTTTTTCGGGTAGCCCTGGTTAATCTTGGGTTCATAGCTTCTCTCGCCATACCGATTTTTCTGCCTGCGCTGCTGGAAAGCGTGCCTTTAATGGCCCTGGCCGTCCTGTTTATTGGCATACTCTGGTGTTTTGTGTATCTTTCGGCAGCAGCTCTCTGTCTTAAATCTGTATCAGATTACGGCGGCTTTGGATTTGCAGACTTTTTTGCCAACCTAAAAATTGGCTGGCCTTTGGGAATAGTCGCCGGCGTTATAGTATTCCTCTGTTACCTTCTGGTAACTGTTGTTATTCGCTTTTACTTGCAAATGAATTCATTGTTCGGCCTTCTTCTTGCGGCGATTATTTTCTGGACCCTTGTGGTGGGGATCCTTTCGTTGCAGTTTTTGTTTACAGTTCGCGCACGGCTTGATAAAAAAATTACAAAAGTCATAAGAAAGTGCTTTGTGATCTTTTTTGATAATCCGGGCTTCTGTATTTTTATGTTTTTTAGCAATATTATTACGCTGGTAATTTCCATATTTCTGGCCTTCCTGTTTCCCGGACCCGCTGGCATTCTTCTTTTTATTGATGAAGGATTGCGCCTTAGGCTGCTAAAATATGATTATCTCGAAGCCAACCCCGAAGCAAACCGTAAAAAAATTCCCTGGGACGCCCTTCTTATTGACGAAAGGGAAAGAACCGGCACCAGGAGCTTCAAAAGTTTTATTTTCCCCTGGAAGGATTAAATTTATCCCTAAATTAGTTCACACAAAGGCACGAAGGGGGGAAGGCACAAAGAGGAGAAGGATTTAAGATTGAGGTTTTCCCTTTTCTCCCCCTCTTCCCTTTGTGCCGCGAACCAGAGGTTCGATGTGCCTTTGTGTGAGTTTTTCGACTAGTAGTCACTCTTGCCCTTTCGGGACTTCTTCATCAGCTTGCGTGAAATGGCCTTCTTTTTTCGATTAAGGATTGTGGAAGGCTTTTCATAATATTCACGTTTCTTGAATTCACGGATAATGCCTTCTTTTTCCACCATCCGTTTAAATCGTTTAATGGCTTTTTCCAGCATCTCGTTGTCATCCACGATGATATGAGCCAAATGTATTCACCTCCCTTCCTTAAAAGGTATTAATTGTATTTAATAAGATTGCGCAAAATTTCATCTTTGTCAAGAACCGGCCTGGACACAAAGGCATCGGGGTCCGCGTTTTCTCCTGCCACTCTGATCTCCCAGTGCAGGTGAGGGCCGGTTGACAGTCCTGTGGAACCGGAAAGTCCAAGCAGTTGTCCTGCCCGAACCATGCTTCCTTCTTCCGCGATAATACTGTCAAGATGATAATAAAGGGAATAGACGCCCGGCAGATGTTCCAAAATTACCGAATTTCCGGTTGAAATGCGGGAAACCGCCAGTATTACCCGGCCTGCGGCGCAGGCCCAGACTTCCGTACCTGTGGGGACTCCGTAATCTACCCCTGCGTGAATAGATGTTTCTGTTGAGCCGTCCACATACGCATATACCCTGCGATCCCCATAAAAACTCGTGCGCCTGGTAGATGTTACTGGCGGGATAAAATAGCCTCCGTAATAAAAATCTGTTCCGGTACGGGAGAGTATGGCCCAGAGTATTTCGGATTCTCTGTCCCTTTGGGGATTGGGCGCGACCCGTATCTCGGTATTCCGTTGGTCCAGCTCGATTACTTCGGCAACAAAATCCCTTGGCTCCACAATAAGCAGAATATCCTGAATGATCCGGCCTCCGGCCTCAATACGGACAGTAAACACGCCGCTTGCCACGGTAGAAGGAACTGCAAGAAACGCAGCCTTTAGTTCCTGCCCTTCCGGAGTGTAGGTAAAACTGACAAGCGGCGCCCTACCCACACGTGTTCCCCTTGGGTTCAATAGAACCGCCTGAAAGTCCCTGCTTCCCGGCCCAGAAAATTCGTCGGTGTAGGCAACGGTTATCGGCTCTCCCGGTCTTACCCTGGCAGGGATCACCGCGAATCTGGGGCCGCTCTCCGGCACCGGCAGTTCCGGCGGAACGGAAACCTGTACCGGATCTTCGGTATCCTGATCCTGATTCATCCACGGATTGTTTATTCGGGGAAGCTCCGGCATTTGTCTTGGTGGTGCAGGCTGAAGGGGCGACAATTGGGCAGGACCATTAGCTGATGGACTATCCGGCTCTCTGGCAGGCTCCGCGAACAACGGAACAGACAAGAACAACCCAAACATCAGGGCCAGAAAAAATCCCGACAGACTTCTTAAAGATCCGACATTATTATTCATATTCATAAATACTCCACAAACTCCGCTAACTCCGCTTTAAATCAGCCACTATAAGCTGCGGCGTCTCTTTGCCATTATACAAGTTTCTGTTTATGCGAAAACACAGATCCACCTTATCATTCATATCAAATTCGTGTTTGACCTTGTCGGCTGCCTGCCAGTAAACTGCAGGCCATTTATGTTTTCCCATATCCAAAACCAGTTTGACATGTTTAGCTTCTGACTTCCCCATCAGGTTTATGGATTCCACCCTTGCGCCACGGGAAAGAAAATTCAATGCCTCATTTCCTTCGCCGTAAGGTTCAAAACGGTCTACTACATTCAAAATATCGGGATTCATAAAACTTAAAGGAAGCTCGGCATCAACGGTTATGCTTTCTTCATCCCCTATAGCCTCAAGTTCCATATTTTGTGCTGATGTTTTAAGGCGTTCCAAAAAAATAGGCCAATTGCCTTTTTCCATGCTAAAACCGGCGGCAAAATTATGGCCGCCCCAGTCCAAAAAAAGATCCGCGCAAGGCTCCAAAAGAAAGCGCAGATCATACCCACGAACAGAACGAAGCGAACCGGTAAATATTTCTTCGCCACACGATACGGCCATTGAAGGAACCTTGAAACGGCTAATCATCCGGTTTGCCATAATTCCGGTAACTCCCCTGGGAATTCGGTCTCCATAAGCCACAGCCAGATTGCCGGAAAACGATGCCAGGCTTTCTACGGCCAGAGGTTCAACCAAAGACCAGATTTCTAGCCCGAGTTTTTTTCTTTCTTCGTTCATGGCGATAAGTTCCGATGCCAGGCTGTCCCGTTTATTCGGATCTTTTTCCAATAGCAGGGACGCAGCCTTGCCGGGATTTCCCATGCGACCGGCCGAATTTATGGCTGGCGTTAGCTGCCATGACAATTCTGAAGCGCTTATTTTCTTGCCTGCCAGATCCAGCTTGAAGAGCATGTCAGAAAGGCCCGGCCTTGGATTAAGCATTAGGGATTTTAGCCCCTGCCTTACTATAATGCGGTTTTCATCTTTTAAGGGCATTATATCCGCAATGGTTCCCAGGCAGGCAAGCTGGAGATCGATGCTGTCCTCGGCACCAGAAATTTTTTCCTTCTTCATGATGAATGAAGAAAAAAGGCTTACAAAAACATCAAGCTCTGTGGCTTCCCTGTTAAAATATTTTGCGATTTTTGATAATTCCCTTATTCTAAGAAGGCTCTTACCGGCTGCCGTGGGGATCTCTTTTCCTATTTCTGGCGCAATGTCCATCATATTGATCTCAACGGCAGAACCAAAGAGTTTATTCAGCGAGCGCTTTTGAAGAGGGGCATCCCATACCAATATCTGCTGGCCTTCCAAAAAAGCCGGAAGCCTTGTATCTCCAATTTTTGCTACGTATTGCTCGTTTCGGAGATCCAGCGCAATAGTTTCCGTAAGTGTCGCTATGACGGCAAGGTTGCGGAGTTTAGCTATTTCAATTATCCAGGAATCATTTGCAGGGCGGACATTAAGCAGGCAGACGGGCTGACCATACAACTGGCTCTTCTGAGCGAAACGCAGACTGGATACCAATTTATACGCGACACCGCAACCCGCCAGGTCCCTAAATGGATACTTGGAAGATTCCAGCTTGGGATTTATTATCGCATACGCGTCTGGAAGCTCATCTTGCGGATTATGATGATCCGTTATAATAACATCAATTCCAAATTCATTGGCCTTTTTAACTTCAGCCTGATTTGAGATTCCGCAGTCAACCGTTATAATCAATGTGCCGTAAGCTGCGGCAAATTCTTCAACTGCCTCTATAGAAAGGCCGTAAGGTTCGTCCCCGGAAGGGAGCCGCCATGCAACATCCAGGCCAATGGAATCAAGGTACCCCGAAAGCAGGGCAGTGCCCGTAACCCCGTCAACATCCCTGTCCCCAAAGACCAGGACTTTTTCTCCCTCTTCTTTTGCGGCTAGTATTCTATCCACCGCATCTTCCATACCGGGAAGCTCAAACGAATTATGAAGATAGCGCGTATCGTCTTCTAAAAAAAAACAGATCTCTTCTGCCTTGGTAATTCCCCGGCGGGCAAGAATGGAAGCGCTGAGCAGATCGCAGTTAAATTTAGCCGCGATATCTTTTACCAGTTCCTGTGGAATCTCTTTCTTTTCCCATTTCATTCCAGAAGGCATCAGGACACTTCCTTGAGGATCAGATTCCTTTTGGCCGGGCATGTATCGGAATATTCTACCGCTTCTTCCAGTTGAGGCAAAGCCGCCTTAAGCCCGGCTTCATCGACGGCCCAGACCTTCATCAATAGATCGCCCGACGCGACTTTTGCGCCCCTTTTCGCGAAGAACTGTACTCCGGCCGTAGGGCTAACCTTGTCTTCTGTGCGGTTCCGGCCTACTCCAAGCTGAACTGCGGCGTGTCCGGTTTTCCATGCGTCTATATGCGAAACATAGCCTGATTGCTTTGCACGAATTTCGGCACTAAATGATGATCGGTACTTGCCTCTTAGCTCAAGGACTTCTTTTGCCTTACCACCCTGGCTTTCTATATTTTTTAAAAAGAGTTCCCTGGGCTTCCCCCCGGCAATGGCATTTTCGCATAACTTTCGGCCTTCAGCATTGTCTTTTGCCTTGCCCCCCAGAACCGCCATGCGGGCTGCCAGTTCAAGGGTAACTTCCATTAAATCTTCAGGGCCCTGCCCCTCAAGGCAGTCAAGGCTTTCTTCTATCTCAAGGAAGTTGCCTACCATATTCCCCAAAGGCTCGTTCATGTCCGTAAGCAGACTGATTACCTTAAGCCCCAGAACCGCGCCTGTATCCACAAGGGATAGGGCAAGAGCCTCTCCCTCTAAAGGGTCTTTCATAAAAGCGCCGGAACCGAATTTAACATCCAGTACCAGTCCCTCTGTCCCTTCTGCTTTTTTCTTTGAAAGGATGCTGGCGGTAATAAGCGGTATAGATTCCACGGTTGCGCTTACATCACGTAACGCATAGAGCAGGCGATCCGCCGGTACTATGTCTGCGGTCTGCCCTGTCATGGCAAAACCATCGGCCTTTATTATCTTTTTGAATTCCTCCGCCTGCAACGAAGTCCGATAACCGGGAATGGATTCAAGCTTGTCCAGGGTTCCGCCGGTATGGCCTAAGGCCCTGCCTGACATCATGGGATCGCGTATACCAAGGCTTGCGACCAAGGGCGCAAGGATAAGGCTGGTCTTGTCCCCTACCCCGCCAGTCGAATGTTTATCCACAAAGGGGCCGGGAATATCAGACAGGTCTATGGTTTTTCCCGAATTAAGCATTGTCCTTGTCAGGGCCGCAGTCTCATTAGCTGTCATGCCCCGGAAGAAAACCGCCATTGCCCAGGCAGAAACCTGATAATCGGGTATCTCCCCTTTCACATAACCGCCGATAAGGAATTCCAGTTCTTCCGAGGACAGTTCCTTCCCTGCTCGTTTGTTCATGATAATATCAACAGCCCGCATCAAACCTCCAATTCGTCCCAGAGGGACAAGCGCCTGCCAAGGGCTTCAGCAAGAATATCCAAAACAAGGAACCTGGCCTGCCTGAATGAGGAATTATCCAGATTATACCTTTGAGCTTCAGGGGGCTTCAAATTCTGAACTGCCAAAAGCCAGCGCCGCGCACCCAGTCCCAGGATCGTTTCACCCCCGCTGCTTGAACGGTTTTCGCCGCTGCGGCAATTTTCGCAGTAAAGGTTTCCTTTCGCTAAACTATCCATCCATAATACCCCATCTGGGGACAGTTCACAAGCGCAGGAAGAGCAATAATTCAGATCCGGCCTGACGCCCAAAAACCCGGCCCATGCCCACAAGAAATGCAAAAGGAGCCTTTTACAGACCTTTTCACCAGCGTTTTCAAGGGAATCAAGGAAATCCTCCGCTAAATCCAGAGCCTCTTTCCAGTTTCCGCCGCCTCCGTGAGTAGCCAGGATGGTCTCTGCTACGGCATCCGCTGTCATGGTTCTTTCGTACAATTCCCGCAAGCCTGGCCGCCATTGTAGCACCTCAAAGTCAGTCAGCTTGCGCGAATCCCTGACCGGGTCGTGGTATATCCATATAGTGCCCTGATTAAAAGCCGCGGCCTGAGAGCGGAAACGGCTCTTGGGCCCCCCAAAAACCGTGGCCTTCAAAATCCCTTCTTCTCCGGTTAAAAACCAAGCCTCCCTATTGGATTCGCCCGAAGGCCTTACCCTAAGGCAGAGCGCGGAATATGTCAGACTACGAGACATGGTAGTTAGTATATAGGGGTTAGGATATAGGATATAGGGGTTAGGAGGTTAGGGAAATTGGTTAGTCCAGCTAGTTGGAACACGTCGAAACAACTAATAACCCTAACTCCCTATCCCCCTAACTCACTATCTCCCTATCCCCTAATCTACAACTTCAAGCCTATGCCAACCCAGGGGCGGAAGGAGCCGGATGGCGTTTCCGTGAACCAATGATAGTAGTCCACACCCGCCTCAAAGTAAAGGCGTTTATTCATTAACCAGAGGAAGGAGAGGCCAAGGTCCAGGTAGAGAGGCTTCCTTTCTGAGGAATCGGAGTCTTCCATTTTATTCGACAATAATATGGAAGCTCCGCCACCGGCCCTAAATACAAGGGCAAGTCTTTCTTCAAAGAACCACTTCTGTGCCAGTATGTTAACCCCAATGGTCATAAAATGCATTAAGCTCTCGCTGAAATCAGTTTTATAAGCATACCAGGAACCTGTCAATTCCATCCCAACGTAAATATTATTCACCTTGGAGCAAAGGCCAAAACGGGCTACCGCTCCGGTAAGAGTATTGTTCCTTTCATAAAACCAGTCCCCTTCTCCGTAAACCGGGAACAAGGGCATCCAGGCAACGCCAAAATACGCATTGTCAATTTGCAGAAGCTTTACAGGGGTTCGCACGACACGGGGGGTAGGTGGATCTTGAACAATCGGTTCGGGTTCTTTGATTTCGATAGCCGGTTCGCCTTCTCTAACTTGGGCAACCTGTTCAGGAAGGACGATGGTTATAGTCCCCCCTCTTGTTTCAAATCCGCCGGGGTTTCTGACACGAACTTCATAGACTCCCGGAATCAATTGATTATTGTTAAAATAAAGAGTTGCGCGAGTGCCATCAGCACGTATATCTTTATCATAGGGAATGATGGGTGCGCTACCAGGACGGCGCAGTTCTATCTCTGCACCTTGGTCAATATTTCTTCCAAAAATCTCTAGCACATACACTGATCTTTCATTGATATTAAAAAAGGCCAGCAAAGTATCATTAAGCTCCGGCCTAATGGCAGGGCGTATCTCTAAATTCACCCAATCAGTAGCAGCAGCGGGCCGGTTCAAAAAATCATAAGGTATTATCTGGTAGCGGTACCTCCCTGGCGAAAGAACAACTTCCATATAGGACGCATTGGTAAATTCGCGCAACATTTCACGGAACCTGCCATCTTCCTCTCTTTCAATTACTACTTCATAACGAAGGGCGTTTTGATCCCCTCTCCAGGCCAGGCGTTGTACAATCCGTATTTCTGTGGAGGACCCAACCTGAGCATATAAAAATGACGCAGACAGCAGTAGCCATACTCCTAAAAGAATTGCCTTTTTTACAACGGCTCCCATGCCGTGGACTTTAATTGCCATATAGAACCCCCGTATCTTCAACATGCACAGGGCCTGGCCTTGGGACATCCAGAATGAAGGTATTTTCCCCTATCCTTCCCCGCTGCTCAATTTCGTTAGTCGCGCCCCTGTTTACAGCTTCCACTTGCCAGACATAAGTCCCTGGCTCCAGTTCGCCAATATCTTCCAGAGTCCAGGTAGTGCGGTTCTCAGGAGCTCTGCTAATTATCTGCCGCCTGCCGCTGGCCGTCTGTTCGTAAAGTGTAAAAATATACGCATTTGCTCCCTGTACCGCAGACCATGAAAAGACTATGCTCATTTGGGACCGCAGTTGTTCTATCCCAATGTAGTAGCCTGTGAGAGGCTGCAGATTTCCAGGCGCGGCCAAAAGCGGGATTGCTAAAACCCGCAACTGCCGTGCAGGCGCAACGCTAATAAGGCCCTCCGGGCTCCGCGCTTCTACTGTCCAGTAATAAACCCCTTCTTCAAGGCCATCCAAACGAATAGTCCTGCCCGGATTGTTTATTACCCTTACCGGCTGCCCGGTCAAAGGATTCTGGTTCCGGGAAAGAATGAAGCGCGTACCTGTTGCTTCACGGTTGCTCTCCCAGGTGAATACGGTTTGCTGCCTCAATGCTGTTAGCCCTTCCAGCGATGCTCCGGCCGCAGGTGAAAGAAGACTGATCACTACCGGAACGGGCGCAGGCGGTTGAGGTGCAGGTGGTTGAGTCACGGGCGGCTGAGGCGCAGGCGGTTGAGTTACTCGCACCGGTTCAGGCTGAGGCTCTGGTTCCAACTCCGGTTCAGGCTCTGGTTCCGGCTCTACTATTACCGGTTCTGGCTCTACTATTACCGGTTCCGGCAAGACCATAATCGGTTCTTGCGCGATGTCCTGTTCTATCCTAAAAAAGGAAGCTTGCGAAAAAGCGGCGCTGCCTTCGTAAACCGAAGGAAATACGGGCAGTACGCGCCAATACCAGGTGCCCGGCCCAAGGCTTGAATCAATTAAAAACACGGCTGCTGTCCGCATAGTGAGCCTGGAATTCCTAAAATCAGGCGTATCGCTGACTTCCACTATATATTCTGAAGCTTCCTCTACAACCGACCACTGGAAACGCAGTTGCGGATTATCATCCTGAAAGCGGAAAAGGCTGTTCGCAACTGGGCTTATAAGCTGGGGCCCTGTTGCCTCTGTAATGGTGAAATATCCCGTACTCAGAACGGCATCATTATAATTCAGTCGCCAGTACCAGAGCCCTGAGTTAAGAGCTACGTTAGCCGCAACATTAAGGTTATCTATTACCTGGGTAACGCTGCTAAAATTCCTGTCCCCCGCAATTTCCATGCGTAGCCTCTGCTCCGGATCAAGGTTGATCCGGTTCCAGGCAAAGGTTATATTCAGGGGTTCAGTCCTGCTTTTAAGGTAACGAGCATTTGGCCGAGGGCTAATTATAACTGCCGCCGGTTCCATACGCTCTCTCCCTTCCGCATCTATTGATATCATCATGCCGGAACTTACCTCCCGGCGCTGTTCCTCTTCAATAAACAGCGCGACCCCTTCGCTTACCTGCACAACTACCCCGTCGTCCCCGGCTGCGGCATTGAGCACAGTTCCAGGCGCGGCCTCTACCTGCCGTCCCATCAGGTTCAGCATGACGCTTCCGCTGCCAGCGCTCGCGCTAACTCCCAAAGCACCTCCGCTTAATTCAATTTCAAAAGCCCCGCTGCCGTCCCGGGCGCGCTGTATGCGGATGAGCGTATTCTCATCCATGTCAAGGCTTAAGCCTTCAATATGAAGCGTTGCGGAAGAAAGCTCCGCTGTCCTTATTAAATCGCCCATATACACCGGCGATTCATTAGCAAGCCTGTCCCAAAGTATCCTCTCTGCAAGTCGACGCTGCACGACATTGTTTTTGATGACAATGAACCCCACGGGCTGCGCATTTCTTGCATCAAGAGACGAAAACAGATCAAGCCTGAACAGATTGATGGCGTAGGCCGCGCCGGAGAGACA
>JAIRUO010000234.1 GCA_031254385.1 Treponema sp.
TTAAATAATAGCAATCTTAGATTTGAAATGCTTAAAGAAAGAATAAAAAGCTTATGTATAACATTTGGAGAATTGATAAAAAGGGAAGGGTGTTTAATAAATCTGAATAAAGGAAAAGTAAATATATGTACAGGCAAAAATGGCGTATTTTTAATAGGTGAAGCCGCTGGCATGATCAGCCCTAGTTCTTTAGAGGGAATTAGTTATTCGATGGAAAGCGCAAGCTTATTGGCAGATATTATTAATCGTAATTCGAAAAATATTGGACATAAATATTTTATGAAAACATTAGGTATTAGGATACGCTTGGTAATCAAAATGCTAAAAAAGCCATTCATGTATAATAAATTATTAAGAAAGTTAGTTATGAAGAGCGGGATAAAAACAATTGACAGCCCAAACAAGAACGCATACCATTAACAACATGAATAATACCCAAAAAGCATCTGATGTTTTAATCGACCGCAAGGCGCTGATGAAGCGGCACAGCCCGCATTATACCAGGCCCGAAATAAACGCGCCTCTTTCGATAGGGAACGGCGGCTTTTGCTATACCGTTGATTTTACCGGCCTCCAAACCTTCAACTCTTCTTATACATTGTTTCCGTTATGCACAATGTCAAACTGGGGCTGGCATTCATATCCCGATCCAAACAGGAACCTTAAAAATCTGCGGCTCACTCCCTTTGATACCTGGGGTAGGGAAGTGGGTTACGCCTTTGATTCAGCAGGCCAGGAAGATTTGTACAATTCACTAAGGCAGAATCCCCACCGTTTTAATCTCGGCGTTTTGGGACTGGACATCACAGGTGCGGAAATTAACGATTGTACCGACATTAATCAGAGTCTTAACTTGTGGGAAGCTAGCATTAATTCTTCCTTTATGTATAAAGGAGAAAAAATAACAGTAGAAAGTTTTGTTCATTCTGATGAAGATACGGTTTGTGTACGTATCTCTTCCGCTCTTCTTAAAGCGGGCAAACTCGGTATACGCCTTTCATTTCCCTATGGCTCGCACGAAAAAAGCGGCTCTGATTTTTCAAAGCCCCATTGCCATAAGACAGAGCCTCAACAGGTAGGCGCATCGCTACTTAATATCAGGCGTAATCTTAACACAACTAATTATACGGTACAGGTTCTTTTAGACGAAAATACTTCTTTTGAATTTGACAAAGAACATACTTTAGTTTTTAATAGTTCAAGAGATAGCCTTACCCTGGTCTGCCGCTTTGTTCAGGAATCTCATGATCTCATTGCGCCTAATATTTACGCCCATACTTTTTACGATGAGGCGAAAAGTCGGACAACGGCATTTTGGGAGCAATACTGGGGCGAAGGCGGGGCCATTGATCTAAGCGATTCCACTTCTCCTGAATCGGCTGAACTGGAACGCCGCATTACGCTTTCTCAATATCTAATGGCAATACAGAACAGAAATAATCTGCCGCCCGCAGAAACTGGATTAAGCTTTAATAGCTGGTACGGGAAGTTCCATTTGGAAATGCACTATTGGCATTCGGCCTGGTTCCCATTATGGAACCGTGCGAAAGAAATGGAAAAGAGCCTTGCATGGTACAAGGCTATCTTAAATGAGGCCCGCTCGATTGCGGCCTCCCAAGGTTACAGAGGCGCACGCTGGCCCAAGATGTGCGGCCCATTGGGGGACAACAGCCCTTCACCCATTGCCGTACTTCTAGCCTGGCAGCAGCCCCACCCCATACTGCTTGCAGAACTTTGTTACAGGCAAAATCAGAGCATGGATTTTCTTGAAGAGTACCGTGAAATCATAATCGAAAGCGCGGAGTTTATGCTTAGCTTTATTCACTGGGACGGCAAGCGTTATGTGCTAGGGCCGCCACTCATCCCTGCTCAGGAACGCTTTGATCCCCGTACTGTCTTAAACCCCGGCTACGAAACAGAGTATTTCCGCTGGGCCTTTGTCCAGGCCAATGTCTGGCTCAAGCGTTTGGGCAAGAAAGAAAACAGAGATTTTTATGAGGCCGCACAAAAGCTCGCTGCCCCGGCTATCGTTGACGGGGTGTTTCCTGCCCACGAAAACTGCCCCAACACCCATACGCAAAAACCTTATAACACCGATCATCCTTCTATGCTTGGTATGAAGGGACTACTCCCCGGTAACGGTATTGACAGCAAAACAATGAGCGACACCCTTGACTGCGTTTTGAAAAACTGGGATCTGCCTTCCTTCTGGGGTTGGGATTTCCCCATGATGGCCATGACTGCAGCACGCCTTGGCCGCAGAAAAGACGCGCTGCGTTTCCTCTTGATTGAGACGCCCAAGAACACCTATATGCCTAACGGCCACAACGCGCAAGGCGACAGACAAGACCTACCCATCTACCTTCCAGGCAACGGCGGCCTGCTCCTTGCCACAGCCATGATGGCCGCAGGCTGGGACGGCGATGACCGCTCATTCGCCCCAGGCTTCCCCAATGACGAAACCTTCAGAGTTAGAGCGGAAAATCTGAATAAATATATATAGAAGATAAAGAATTTTAAACCACGGATTACACGGATTAGCACGGATAAACGCGGATAAGAATAGGAGGGTTATTTTTCTTCAATCCGTGTTATCCGTTAAAATCCGCGAAAATCCGTGGTTAATTTTTTTGAAGTTATCTATTCCACTGCAACACGGTAAGTCGCGTTACGGGAAGCGCCCTGGACATTCTGCGAAATTATTTCAATTACTGCTTGCCCTCTTGTAAAGCCTATTTCTCCTAGCTCATAAGCGGGATAAAGCGCGTAAATCTGCCTTACCGGAACAAGGCCGTTTCTGTAAACCATTAACACTCCGTCTCTGGCGGCATAGGTTTCAAAGTTGAGCCTTCCGGTTTCAGAACCGTTGACAGAGCAGATAATTCTAAAAGGCGAAAGCGAGTTTCTGTTTGTCCCCGGAAAAGTTTCCGACGTTTCCACCAGTATGGTATAACGGCCCTGGCTGATGGTCCTGACCTGGCCTGAGGTCAAATCAATGATCCTGCCTTCGGAATTCCTTAGCCTTACCGCTTGAATTATTGGCTGTCTAGAATCGGAAGCCGAGCTTACTATAATGGCTGGATTAATCCAGCGCCTTTCCTTGCGGTCAAAGAGCGTAAAGTAAACGCCCTTTTTTTCGGACCATCCTGAAATGCCTGCCTCTCCCAGGACATAGCCTGTTTCTATTGTTTCCGTTATCTGCATAGGCGCGGGACCTGGTTCTTCCGCCATTCGGCTGTAAATGCTGATTATGCCTCCGCCGTGATCAAGGGCGATCCAGGAGCCAAGAGGGGAGGGCAGCCTGGAAGCGCCGTTATCCTTTCCGCTGTAAAAAAGCAATTCGCCCTGATCAGCCGCCATTACCTGGCCTTCCGCCACAAAGCTTACTCCCAGGACAGGCTGGCCTTGATCGTTCCATCCAAAGTTCTTGTCCATAATGCCGTTTTCAACCGGCCATTCCATAGCAAAGAGCAAAGAGCAATGAACAATGAACAATGAGCAGAGTAAGAATCTTTTCTTCCCGCTTTTCACTTTTCTCATTCCTCTTTGTGCCTTTGTGTGATATTCTTCATCTTTATTTCTTCCCCAACTCAAAAGAAGCTAGGCTTAAATCTCCGCCTATATAGAGTCTGGAATTCCTTCTGCCAAGGAAGGCGTTTTCGCTCCTAAAAGGGGCATTGAGTACAATTATATCCGGGAGCTTAATTCCTATAAGCCTTTTTTTGTTTTCTTCCTGTGATATGACAATAAAAAAGTACTTGTTGTCTCCTGCGTCTAGCGCAATTACTTCACCTTCCAAACCTATAAACAAATTGGTTCTGGCTGCAATGGTATAAATGCCTATACCGCCTTCCCTCTCAAATACTATCCTTGAGTCATTGTCAATAAAGCGTATGTGAACAGCGCGTCTATATCCGTTGGAAAGGAATTCGTGATAAGCAACTCGATAGCTGTCCCCGGTTCGTTCCAGCATAAGGAAACGCTGGTTGTCTATGCCGGAGATAACGGCGAATCGTGTCCCGTCCTGCGAAATAGCGCAGCCCAGAATTATAGCAAGCCTGGAACCGCCTGGCTCAAAGGAAAAAACCTGGCTGCCCTGCGAATCTAAAAGTTCCACAACCCCGTCCAATGTTCCTGCCAGTATGAAACCGGCTGCGGCATCTATGCAGGTAAGCGGCGAAGAAAAATCATAAGTCCACTGTATATTGCCGCTGTTATCAATTGCGCTGACTGAGTTCTGTTCGTTCCCAATTATGAAGGTACGGTTATCCAGAAATAGCGGATACCCCCTGGGGTTTTCAATAGTCATTTGTTCCCGGCCTGCCGGATCAAAAACCTGAATGGAAGCGGGCTGTGTATCATATTCTGACCAGCGCTCAGGAGAAAAAGACAGATACCCTTGTTCCAGTATGCGGTTGTTAATGAATTGCCCTGAATCGCTAATATATCCAAAGCGGTTTCCTAAACGGAATGGAATTAGCGCTGCCGCTTCTGGAGCGCTTCCGCCCAGGCTAGCCTGGAAATTGGTTTCCAGAGAACTTAGCCAGCGTGGAACCAGTACGGTTTCTTCTGGAACAGGCTGCGCGGCTAATAAGACATAGGCAAGAAAGACAAGAATCCCTGGAATTAACCAGTATCTTTTTTTATTCTTTGCCACACATTCCCCCAAAATATGGTATGTTTATAGTATGAACAAAAACGCAAATAGTATCAACAACCCTGCCGCAGAGCAGCAGGGTATGTTGTCCTCTAAAGGTATTGGACTCGGGTTTAATACCTCCATGAGTGCCCCAGAGGGGCAAGGTATTAAACCCTCGCCACGGATCAATATCAATATGGATGAGCTTTTTAGTCTGGCCCGGAAGGCTGCTAATAACGCCTATGCGCCATATTCAAAGTTCAGGGTAGGCGCAGCCCTTCTTGCCGAAGACGGCACAATCATTACCGGCTGCAATGTAGAAAACCGCTCCTTTGGGCTTACCATCTGCGCGGAACGGACAGCCGTAACCAAAGCCATAAGCGAAGGCCGCCGATCTCTTAAGGCCCTGGCAATCTCCACGCCCGATTCCTCGACCCCAGTCGGCCCTTGCGGCGCATGCAGCCAAGTCTTAAGCGAGTTCATGCCCGCTGATGCCCCGGTGCGCTTCGGCGGCAATACGCCTGAACGGGTAAACACCACTATTGGCGAGTTAATTCCGTTTGATTCGCTGCATGAGCTTGGGAGTTAAGTATGGGTCTCACAATACGCAATCGCTCGGTGTTTAAGAAAAGTATCCAGCACCC
>JAIRUO010000054.1 GCA_031254385.1 Treponema sp.
TCGGATAAGCATATTTGGGTTAGGTTTTTATTTTGAGGCATGACCCATTTTCGGTTAGATTTTTGATGAGGCAACGCGGGGGCTTGAAAAATATAGAATGGCATTTAATACTACCTGTATGGCAGACGCGATGGAAGTACACGAAAATAGCAGGCATTGGTCTTATACTGATTACAAGGCCTGGGTATTAAAGCCCAGAGAGCGCTATGAAATAATTCGTGGCGAAGTATATGCCATGTCCGCACCAACTACAAAGCATCAGGCTATGCTCATGGAATTGGCAAAGCAAATCGCCGTTTTTCTGACGGGTAAGCCGTGCAAGGTATATCCCGCTCCTTTTGACGTGCGGCTATTTTACAAGGAAGACGAAAGCGACGACACGGTTGTACAGCCGGATATTACGGTAATTTGTGATGAGAAAAAACGCGGCAAAGAGGGCTGTCGGGGCGCGCCTGAATTGATTGTAGAGATTTTATCGCCGTCAAATACCGCAATAGAAATGCAGAGAAAATTCGATGTATACCGCGAAGCAGGCGTTGCCGAGTACTGGATTCTGGAAAGCGTAAGGAAAACCCTTACGGTTTATCAGTTTGAAGGCGAAAAAGTAATTACCCGCAAATATGGCGAAAAAGATACCGCGCCCTCTGCTGTACTCCAAGGGCTTTTAGTGGAACTGGGGCCAATTTTTTCCGCAGAATAATTCCTTTTGTAGTTCTTTACTTCTTCCTCCTCTTACTACCAAAATGCTGTCGGCGTCCTTCTCAATGAGAAGGCCCCTCTCGCCGCAGTTTCGTCTCTAAGCCTCAAGATTTATTTTTTTCCCAGTGTGGGATGTTCTTCCATTTTTTGTATCTCACGGACAAATTCGTCCAGATCATTGAAATGCCGGTATACAGAGGCGAACCGTATATAGGCCACCTTGTCAAGGGCACTTAGTTTTTCTAGAACAAGATCCCCGATTACTTCTGCCGCTATCTCATGGCCTTCTTTGCCCAAAATAGCTGCCTCATCTTCTATCTCATTGATAAGGCTTTCAATTTCCATTTGGGAGATGGGACGTTTTTCCAGAGCCCGCTCAACCCCTCTTTCAATTTTTCCCCTGTCAAAAGGATCGCGCCTTCCGTCCCTTTTGATTACCATGAAATGCTTGCCCTCAATGCGCTCATAGCTGGTAAAACGGAACCCGCAGCCGTTACATTCACGGCGTCGGCGTATGGCGTCCCCGGCCGCCAGGGTACGGGAATCTATCACCTTATCATCCGAATTGCCGCAGTGAGGACAGCGCAAATTACTTGTACTCCGTCTTTAAATCATTGTTAACACCCACTATATATAGCAGATGCTTCACTATATATAGTACCATATATATAGTGTAGTTTCCTCTTATTTTCCATAATACCATACTATAGCTTGTGGTGCAATAGGGCAACGTAGATTTTTCCGTAAAAAAATCTTCTTGCACAAGGCGCGAAGAATGGTATAATAGGACGGTATACTGCATAAATATGCAAAGGGAGCAGTAGAATGGCGAAGTTTGCTTTTATCGGTGCAGGCAGTTTTGGTTTTACCCGCAAACTTGTGCGGGACCTACTGTCCTTCACGGCTTTTCAGGATGCTGTTATTGCTTTAATGGACATTGATGACGCCAGGCTTGACTACATTACCAGCGCGGTTGAAAAAATTATTAAGACAGGCAATTACGGCGCTAAAGTCCTATCAACTAAAAACCGCGCTGAGGCCCTGGAAGGCGCGGATGGTGTTATTTGTACCATCTTAAACGGCGATGTTGATGTATGGCGATACGATATAGAAATTCCCAAGCAGTTTGGGGTGGACATTAATGTAGGAGATACGCGAGGGCCGTCCGGGATTTTTAGGACTTTAAGAACCATTCCGGTAATGCTGGATATTTGCAAAGACATAGAAAAGTACTGCCCTAAAGCCGTGTTCCTCAATTATACAAATCCTATGGCCATGTTATGCCGCGCCATGCAGACGCAGTACCCCAAGTTGCAGATTTCTGGCCTTTGCCACAGCGTCCAGGGGACAGCCGAAATGCTGGCCCGTTGGATAGGTGCCGATAAAAAGGATGTTTCATACACCTGCGCGGGAATTAACCACCAGGCTTTTTATCTGGATTACCGCTGGAAAGGTGAGGACGCTTATCCTCTTATTCATAAGGCCATGAAAAACCCGGCTATTTACAATGAAGAGATAGTCAGGAATGAAATGTTCATGCTCCTGGATTATTATCCCACCGAATCTTCCGGGCATAATTCAGAGTACAATGCCTGGTTCAGAAAAAGGCCGGACTTAATCGAAAAATACTGCATTCACGGAACAGGCTGGAACCCCGGTGCTTATGCGTTTATTCTCGACTCGTACCTAAAGCAAAAAGATTCCTGGAAAAATGAAATTGAAAGGTGGCTTGATCAGCCTTCTGTAGACTTAAGGCGCGGCGAAGAATATGCGGCCTACATTTTTAACGCCATCTTTGGCGACCATACTTTCTTCAAGTTTAACGGAAACGTACTCAATAACGGCCTTATTGACAATCTTCCACAAAGCGCCTGTGTGGAAGTTCCGGTTCTTGCCTCCCCTCATGGGCTTGAGGCAATTAAAGTGGGCAAACTACCTGATCAGCTTGCGGCCCTTATCCACACCAGCGCAATATGCGAGGAATTGGCCGTGGAAGGATCGCTCCGTGGAGATCCGCGCAAAGTGTATCAGGCTGTTGCCTTTGATCCCTTGACTTCCGCAGTTTTGGGAATCGAGGAAATAAAGGATATGACGCAAAAGATGTTTCAAAAGAATAAGGAATATTTGCCTCAGTTCAAGACAGGCTTTGATTTAGGCTGAGCATAGACAGCGATGAAAATCGGAATCGATACCTTTGCCTGCAATGGGGGAAAATCCGCAGTAGGCGTCTACCTAAGTCAGCTTCTTAAACGTATTCCTCCATCCGGTGAGAATTTTGAGCTTTTTGGCTGGGAATTTGATCGCTTTGCCTATACCGAAGTCGCCCCTGATATGGAATTCATTGCCAAATGTTCAATAAACGGCCGCACCGCCAATTCCATTTGGCATGTGACTAAATATCCTGATTTTGCCCGAAAAAGGGCCTGGAACGCGTGCTTTTTTCCTGCTGCCCATAAATGCCTTCCCAATAAATCACCCTGTCCTTCTATTGGTGCGGTTCATGATATGACCGCATGGTGGGGTTCCAGAAGAACCAAGGAACAGCTAGGGGTGGTACTCCGAGTGCTGCTTCCCAACGCGTTACGCCATTTAGATAGGATCATCGCTGTAAGCGGCTGGGTAAAAGAGGAGCTAATGGATCTGGCCGGAATTAAGGAATCCCGCATTGATGTGGTTCCG
>JAIRUO010000072.1 GCA_031254385.1 Treponema sp.
CCGAACCCAATCATTATATTTTTTTCAACATTGCAACATTCATCAACCCTATTTTAAAAATACAAAATTATTCCAAACATATAACCAATAGTCAATAAAAAATCACTGCAATAAAAAAAATTTTACTTTTAGTTGTTAGCGTCATAACTATCAAGCAAGTAAATTCATAAATAAATATATTATATAGGAGGCATATATATGCTATCGAAGATTAGAGTAATAAGTGTCTTGCTTATTGTTCTCCTTGCTGTTTCCGCATTCGCGGGTGGCGGCTCGAGTTCAAGCTCAAGTTCGTCAGCCGACAGTAAGAACATCAGAGTCTTGTACTACCTGGAAGCAACTAATCCAACTTCAGTTGCAGACGCTAACTGGGCTTTCCAGGAATTTGCGAGGCTAAACCCTGATGTTAGGGTTGAAAGGGAGAATCTTTTTAGTGAGGCCTATCATGACAAAATGAGGGCTTACGCCGCATCGGGCAACCTTCCCGATGTCATGTATGTCTGGCCGTCAGGACGGTCTGCCTATCTGCATGATGAGGGACTCCTCAGGAATCTGACACCCCTTATCAACAGAGACAATCTTGCTGCTAACTATCAGTCCTATGCATTTGATCCAAGGCTGCAGCAATCAGGCTACGTGGCCATGATTCCAAACGGTGTAACTGCTACTCACACTTTCTGGACCAACATGGAAGTGCTGAATGCCGCAGGGCTCCAACCAGCCACAACTTATGCGGAACTGGCAGCCCAGGTTGCGACTTTAAGGGCCAGGGGTTATGGCACGGTATTAATGGGCGCCAAAGACGAATGGGTAATTCAGAGCTGTTTCTTCTCCATGCTTGCGGGCCGTTTCTGCGGAGAAGGCTGGGATCAGAGGATATTCAGCGGAACGGCTAAATTTACAGATGCGGATTTTGTAGCAGCCCTGACCTTTATGAAAAGAATGTTCGATGACGGCGTACTGAATCCTGATGTTCTGGGTATTGACTATTCAGAAAGCCCAGGCTTGTTTGCTTCCAATAGATATGCCTACATGATTGACGGTGACTGGCGCGTCGGTAATTTCACTACCGATCCGGATACCGGACAGGCCCTATTGACCCCGGCCAGGCAGAATAATATCAGAATCGGCGTATTCCCGACCATTGAAGGCGTAAAATTCAACAACTCAAATTCAACCATTCTTGCAACCGGATGGGC
Source organism: Treponema sp. (assembly GCA_031254385.1). Next base: position 1,200 of record JAIRUO010000072.1, read on the forward strand.
TATGAGCGCAGCTATTCCCGTTGGTTCTGCCAGGGAAGATGCAGCTTGGCGTCTTGTCAAGTGGTTAAGCGGAAGGGAAGTTATGTACCGCTCAGTGGCGAGTGGCGGAGTTCCGTCTCCGGCCAGAACCGACCTTAATATTGCCTCCATGCCGCTTGAACCCCTCCAGATAGCTTATGGCAATCTCTCGTGGGGTACCTCTACTATTGTTATTGATGGTCCCTTTGGCGGCATCATTGAGACAGAGTGTAATGTTGGTCTGGCGGAACTCGGCATGGGATTAAAAACACCCCAGCAAGTTGCCCAGGATCTTCAGCGGGCCTTTGATGCCTATATGGCCAGACGCTAGTTTGTAAGGTTTTTGACATCTGCCTGTGAGTAAACTTGTTACTCACAGGCTTATTAGAGAAAGCAAGGCGGAATTATGAGAGACAGTTTATCAAAAAGAGAAGAACGAGTATCCTACATTATACTTGTCGCACCCGCCTTGCTTCTCTATTTATTTGTAATGGCATTTCCCGCGATTTCTTCTATATTACTGAGTATATCTACTTATAACAGGGGCAGGATACTCGATCTTAATAATCATGGTTTTGGAGGACTTGCGGCTTATCAGCAAATCATAACAGATGAATATTTTTGGATGTCCTTAAAAAACAATTTATATATAGTCCTTATATCAGTGTTTGGACAGATACCGCTGGGTTTCTTCCTTGCGTATATACTGTCCCGCAACCTTATAAGGGGCGGAGGTTTTTTCCAGGCTGTGATTTACTTACCCAATGTAATCGCTGCTGTAATAATAGGCGTTCTTTTTAATAAATTCTTTATAAATACCAACAGCGTATGGCTGGAAATCCAGCGTATCTTTAACCCTGCTGCGGAATTTATTCCGGGCAAAAACGCTATGTTCCCGGTCTTGCTGGTAATACTCTGGATGTATACAGGGATATACATGATTATATTTTTGGCAAATCTCCAAAAAATTGACGTTTCGGTTATAGAAGCTTCAAAAATTGACGGTGCAAGCGAAATGCAAACCTTGCGCTATATTATATTTCCGGCACTGTCAGGCGTTATTGTTACCACTGCGATCCTTGCTATTTCCGGTTCGCTTAAATCTTTTGACCTGATTTGGGTAATGACCGCCGGAGGGCCAGCCCGAAGAACCAGCGTCCTTGCAATCTATATGTACGAAAAAGCCTTCCGAGCCGCGCCTAATTATCCGCTGGCCAACGCAATTTCTACAATTATGGTGATCATCTGTTTTATACTAATATGGTTGACCCGGTTGGCTGAAAAAAAATTGGGCTCAGAGGATTAATATGGCAGATATACGAAAGATAAGCCCAGTCTACCTAACTATCATGTATATCATCGTTAGTTTATTCGCAATTCTTGCAATCTACCCTATTTTTTGGGTCATAATGCAGTCCTTCAAGACCACACAGGAATATGTAGTCGCCAGCAAACTGGCTCTTCCAACAACCTGGTTTTATATGAATTATCCTCTGGCATGGCAAGCCGGTCAATTCCACGTTCTAATTGGTAACAGCCTTATATATACTTCTGTTACGGTTGTTTCGATAATCATTCTGAGCTTTATGGCTGGCTTTGCATTTGCCAAACTTCCGTCAAAAATAACGCCTATTCTGCACGGCAGTTTTATCATAGGCATACTTATTACCCTCCAATGTATAATGGTTCCGCTTTTTCTGTTGGTCAATGCGGTGGGCCTGTATAATACAAGGCTTGGGGTGCTTATCCCCTACATAGGCATTGGGCTTCCCATGGCCGTGTACCTTGCTACCGCATACATAAAAGGTATTCCCGACGAGATAATCGAGTCCGCCCGCATTGACGGCGCAAAGTACATTATTATATTCAGCGCCATAATCATGCCCATGGCCGCACCTGTAGCGACTACTGTGGCTATACTAACCGTAACCGGAACATGGAACGAGTTTATGCTCATAAATATCCTGGTTTCTTCAGACAGCCTCAAATCCATACCTATAGGCATTTATATGTTCTCAGGTGCGCTGGCCTCGGACTTTGGCAAGCAGTTCGCGGCCCTGGTTATAGGCATGACCCCCATGATCGTCTTTTACATCATTTTTAGAAAACAAATAACCAAAGGTGTCTCCGCAGGGGCGGTTAAAGGCTAAGCACCCTACTCCCCACTCTCCACTCCCTACTCCCCAATCTTTACCACAGACTTAACAATTTCCGCCTTGTTGTGAATGCTTTCGTCCATGGCCCTTTGGATGTCGTCAAAATCAAAAACATTGGTAACTATGTTCTTGATGTCTATAAGGCCCCGGTCAACTGCGTCAATGGCAAGGGGATATATGTGGCGGTAGCGGAAGATGGTCTTAAATGTTAATTCCTTGTCTAGGGCCTGCCCAAGGGGGAGATTCATCATTCCAGTCTTGCTGTAGCCTACAAACACCAGGGTTCCACCTTTTTTTAGCACGGCTATGCCCTCTGCAGCGGCGCTTTCGATACCGGAAGTCTCTATGACCAAGTTAAGGCCGGCGCAGTCCTTTTTGATAGCCTCAACCAGGTTCTGTTCGGCGCTGTTTATGGTGATATCCGCACCCAGGGCTTTGGCTTTTTCCAGCCTTTTGTTCACAACATCGCTGATATACACTTTGGAAACGCCCAGGGCCTTGAGCGCCAGCATGGAAACCAGCCCAATGCAGCCAGACCCGGTAACAAGAGCGGTCTGGCCCAATGTTGCCCCACCCAATAAAGCGGCGTGAAACCCGACTGCAAGCGGTTCAATCAGAGCCCCTTCCATTGCGGTCATTTTGTCGGGAAGTTTGAAACAAAGGGCTGCATCGTGGGCAACAAACTCCTGAAATACCCCGTCAACAGGCGGAGTGGCGAAAAAAACCACATCAGGACAGAGGTTATAGCGCCCTGAACGGCAAAATTCGCAGTGGCCACAGGTTTTTCCTGGTTCAATGGCCACTCTATCGCCTTTTTTAAGGTGTTTGACCCCTGATCCGAGCTCTACTACTACGCCAGAAGCCTCATGCCCAAGGACAAAAGGCGGTTTTACTATAAAATCCCCAATTCTGCCATGCTCAAAATAGTGAAGATCCGAGCCGCAGACACCGACATACTCCAATTTTACCAAAACTTCATCATCTTTTGGCTGCGGAATGGGCCTTTCAACAAATTCCATCTTCCCTATTGCCGTCATTACCGCAACTTTCATTTTGTCCTGCATTTTTGCATACTCTCCTTGCAAATTACTGGATTTTAGCTTATTATATTGAGGTAAGCAAGCAAATTAAAAACCGGTTCAAGGGGAAGCTTATGATAATATGCTGCGGAGAAGTCCTAATTGATATGGTTCCTACCGCCTTTCCCGGTAAGGCAAGTGGGTATTTGCCCCTACCTGGAGGAAGCCCCTATAATACTGCCATCGCCATAGGCAGGCTCGGTACGCCGGTAATGTTTTTAGGGAAATTTTCAAAAGATTTTTTTGGAGAAATGCTGATGAAGCGTCTCCTGGATAACAATGTAAAAGAAGATTTAGTGATACGTTCTGAAAAAAATTCCACTCTGGCCTTTGTAAAGCTGGAAAAAGACCAGAATCCTCAATATGTATTTTATACTGAAGGAGCAGCGGACAGGAGCCTTTCCGTTGAAGATCTGCCAAAAAAAATCCCGGCGGATACCCATTGCATTTGTTTTGGTTCCATTGCCATGACCATGGAACCTTTGGCTTCTGCTATTGAAACCCTGATCTTGCGAGAAAACACCCTGCAAGTCCAGGGGAAAATATCGCCGGTGATTTCTTATGATCCAAATATAAGGCCTTTTATGATTAAAGACAAAAAGGCGTTTATTGAGCGTATGCAAAAATGGATTGCAGCATCCACGATTACCAAACTATCCGCAGAAGATTTTAGCTATATTTTCCCGAGCCTGGAACCGGAAAAAGCCCTTCACAAAATACTAGCTATGGGCCCAAGGATGGCTATAGTTACCCTGGGACCTAAAGGCGCTATGGCGCTGCTCCGCCGGAACGATGGCAGTTTAACTAAGGTAGTTGCCCCGATTGTTGATCTTCCTGTAAAAGACACCATTGGCGCAGGCGATGCTTTTCACGGGGCTTTTCTTTCCTGGCTTGAAAGAAACGAAAAAATGTCCCGTTTAAGCCTGGCTTCTCTGACAGAAACAGAATTATACGATGCGCTATACTTCGCAAACAAGGCCGCGTCCATAATCTGTACCCGCCAGGGAGCGGAGCCTCCAACCCTGAAAGAGGTGGAAAATCTCAAATTAAAAAAACCGGAGCCCAAACCCGCAACTCCAAAGAAAGCTCCGTCAAAATCCAGCACCGCAAAGCCAAAAACAGTACCCTCCCACGGTGAGACAGAGAAAGGCACAGGGGGAAGAGGCTCTCACGGAGCCACGGAGCCACAGATGAAAGAAAAAAAGAAATAAGGATTTAGGATATAGTGGTTAGGATTTAGAGAAGAGAACTAATCCACTAAATCCTAAATCCTATTCCCTAACCCCTAAACTACCCTTTTCTGACATACAAGGGAATTGACATGATTTCCTTGTCATCTACGTAGAGGACAAAGTTGAGGACGCCGCTTTTTTTTATATAGAGGTTGGAAATGCTAAAAACCAGATGGGAAACTGTTGTAGTATTGCCCGCTCCCAGTACTTCTATGTTGCCGTTGATTGGATCGATACTCGTTTCCCCGTCAAGATCATGGCTTTCTATCTTGAAAACGTGATTTGCATATTCCCAAAGATCAAAACGCAGACGGACAACCACCGAAAGCTGGGGATGCACACAGGGAAAATTCCGCGAAATAATAGTATCAAAGGTTCCAACTATTGTTAATTTGCCGCCGTTTTCCTGCGCAAAGTCGCAGAAGGTAAAAAGCTCAACTTTCATCGCTGTAAAGCATTACCTGGTTGCGGCCGGCGTTTTTGGCCATGTACATGGCTGTATCGGCATTTTTGATTATAGTTTCGACATGGGTTTTCATATTCTGACCTTGCTTATACTCGGCAATATTTGCCATTGCAACTCCAAAGCTGGCTGTAATGGGAACAGGGCCTAACTCCAATTTTACAGGGCTTTTTTCAATGGATTCTCTTATGCGCTCGGCAAGAACAAGCGCTTTATTGGTTTCGGTAATGGTAAAGAAGAAAACAAATTCCTCCCCTCCGTAGCGACCCAAAAAATCGTGCTTCCTTGAAAAAGAGGAAATAACTTTAACAATATGCCGCAGAGCTTCATCGCCTGCCAAATGACCGTATTTGTCGTTAAAATTCTTAAAAAAATCAAGATCTATCATTATAATGCCGCAGGGAATTTTTAGACGAACAGAATTGTCCAATTCTGCAACAGCCCGTTCAGTAAAGAAACGTCTGCTCATGGCGCCGGTAAGGTAATCATGGCTTGCAAGATCCTTATACCGGGACTCGCTTTTTTGCAGGGCTTTCATTGCGGAATTCTGGGTATCTATCTGGCGGCGCAGCCTTTCTATCAGAACCAATAAGTTTTCATCCTGATCCGTGCTAAAAATAGACAAAATATGCCGGATTTTTTCCAGTTCATCATGAATTTCTTTTAGCCTGGGGATTTTAGCCAAATCTCCGTCTAGAACAGGGGCAGAATAATTCCACAATAATTTTTCTATGTGGCTCAAAGCCAAATCAGCCATGTCATCCATTGTTAATCCATAATATAATAAAACAAAAACGTTCATTCGTATAGAGCTATTTTTGAGCCTTTCTTGATATCTTCTTGCGAAAAGCTTGATTTTTCACTATTATTTCAAAAATGGCGGATTTTGTTCATCTCCATGTACATTCAGACTTTTCCCTTGGCGATGCCGCAGTTTCTGTAATGGCCCTGGCGGACAAGGCGGAAAAGCTGGGGATGAAGTACCTTGCCCTGACCGATCACGGAAATATGTTTGGGGCAATGGAATTTCTGGCGGCCTGCAAAGAAACCCTGGCGAAAAAGGATAAGCACGAAAAGCGAAAAAACCCCCTTATACCCATAATAGGCTGCGAAGTGTACGTTGCTCCCGGTTCCAGGCACGAGAAAAAGGGCTCCGAGAGCGACAACAGGTACTACCACTTGGTCCTTTTGGCGGTGAATAGGAACGGCTACAATAATCTGGTAAAACTTTGCTCCTATGCCTACACCGAAGGCTTCTATTACCGGCCACGTATAGATGAGGAGCTTTTGGCAGAATACCACGACGGCCTGATTGCGCTTTCGGCCTGCGCTTCTGGCGAAATATCCTCGTTGATTCAGACGAGTAAACTTAAGGAAGCGGAACAGAAGGCCCTTTACTATCAAAACCTTTTCGGAGAGGACGAAAAGGGGAATCCCAATTTTTATCTTGAGATTCAGGATCACCATATTCCGGCCGGCGTGTTAAGAAGCGGCTTTTCTGAAGAAGATTTGAAAAAAGCTATTGTCGAGATTGCCAAAAAAACCGGCATTCCCCTTGTGGCAACCAATGACGTGCATTACCTTAACCGCGAAGATTCCGATGCTCACGATACTCTTATCTGCATAGGAACCGGTAAGGTCAGAACCGACGAAAGGCGGATTAAATACCACGGCAACGAGTTTTATATGAAAACTGGCGATGAGATGGCAGCACTTTTTTCCGATTACCCTGAAGCCGTTTCCAATACCGTGCGTATAGCGGAGCGCTGCGCTTGGAATTTCCAGAAAATCAAAACAAATGAGCTGCCCAACTATCTACCCGATTTTGAAATCCCTCCAGGTTTTAATAACGCCGATGCCTACTTGCGGCACCTTGCCTTTGAGGGCCTTGCCAAACGCTATCCGAAAGAAAAGGCAGAAGCCGGAATCAAATGGGAAGAAATACTAAAACGCTTTGAAACCGAGCTTGATACCATCATACCAATGAATTTTACCGGGTATTTTTTAATTGTAGCGGATTTTATTAACTGGGCAAAGGAGCGCAATATTCCCGTAGGCCCGGGAAGAGGTTCAGGCGCGGGATCCATTGTTGCCTATTCTTTGCGTATAACGGATATCGATCCTCTAAAATATAAGCTCCTTTTTGAACGCTTTCTGAATAAGGAACGTATTTCAATGCCCGACTTTGACATTGACTTTGCCAACGAAGGCCGCGATGATGTTAGACACTACGTAACCGAAAAATACGGCCAAGAAAGGGTCGGGCAGATCATCACCTTTGGTACATTGGGTGCTAAAGCGGTAATCAAGGATGTCGCCAGGGTTCTGGGTATTTCCATTGATGATTCCAATAAGATCACCAAACTCATTCCTAAAGATCCCAAGATCACTTTGGCAAAAGCTATTAAAGATGAGCCCAAACTGCGGGAACTGACAAAAGATGCCAGATACACAGAACTGTTTTCCATGGCCGCAAAACTGGAAGGGCTTCACCGTCATTCCAGCATTCACGCGGCTGGGGTGGTCATTGGCAAGACTTCGCTCATTGATTTCGTCCCGCTCTACCGCGACTCCAAGACCGGAGGTATTGCTACCCAGTACAGCATGAACTATCTGGAAGGCTGTGGCCTTATAAAAATGGACTTTTTGGGCCTAAAGACCCTTGATGTGATTAAGAATACTGTAGTACTGATCCGCCAGCGGGGAGGCGATTATACTAAGTTCGATATTGACCAAATATCAGAAACCGATGAAGCTACCTTCAAAATGCTAGGAGAGGGAAAGAGTTTTGAAGTCTTCCAGTTTGAATCCGAAGGGATGCAGGATGTTCTTAAACGGGCAAAACCCAATTCCATTGAAGACCTGACTGCCCTCAACTCCCTTTATAGGCCAGGCCCTATGGACAGCATCCCCCAGTTTGTTGACTCCAAAAACGACAAACAGAAAATCAGATATCCAGATCCTAGCCTGGAAGATGTCCTTAAGGAAACCTACGGCGTTATCACCTATCAGGAACAGGTAATGAAGGTTGCCCAGATCATTGCGGGTTACACCCCCGGCCAGGCCGATTCGCTACGAAAGGCCATGGGGAAGAAAGATAAGGAAATCATTAACAAGGAAAAAATCCCATTTCTTGATGGAGCGGCCAAACAGGGTTATTCAAAAGAAAAAGCCTCTGAGATATATGACATTATAGCCCCGTTTGCAGGCTACGGTTTTAACAAGTGCCACGCTGCGGCGTATTCGGTGGTTGCCTATCATACAGCCTACCTCAAGGCCAATTTTACCGCAGAGTTCATGGCGGCTAACCTTACCAAAGAGATCAACGCCACGGACAAGGATCGGCTTTCGGAAAGCATTGCGGAAGCACGGAAGATGGGCCTTGTTATTGATCCCCCAGACATTAACCGGTCACAAAAACTTTTTTCTGTAGTGGAGGGTCGCATTGTTTACGGCCTTTTGGGAATAAAGGGCCTGGGTGATGGCCCGGCGGACGAGGTTGTAAATGGCAGGAAAGAGGGCCCGTACAAAAGTTTTCTTGATTTCCTTAACCGTGTGGATATAAAAGCCGTAGGCAAAAGCGTTATTGAACGCCTAATCCAGACCGGCGCTTTTGATCGCTTTGGTATTGCCAGAAGCACTTTGCAGGGAAATTTGGAGCAGGCGATAGAGTATGCCCAGAATATAAAAAACAATGAAAAATTCTGGCAGACCAGCCTGTTTGGTGAAAGAGATGAAAAGGAACATGATAATTTTGTTTTTGAAAATTTTCCGGAAACAAGCAGGGCGGAAAAGCTGACAATAGAAAAAGAGCTAATTGGCTTTTATTTTTCCGGACACCCCCTTGATGAATACAGGAGCCTTTGGCAAAAGACGGTAAAATCCATTGACCTTGGCCGACCAGAGACTCTGGTTACCGGAAGCTGCACTCTCCTTGGGATAATCAAAAGCATAAAAACTCATGATACAAAAAAAAGAAAGAGCGGAACTGAAGGCGACCAACAAAATCCAAAAAACGGAAAAATGGCTTTTGTTACACTGGAAGATTATAACGGCGAGATTGAAATGGTCTTCTTCCCCAAAGCCTGGACACAATACGAAGAAAAAATTGCCGTAGACGGCATAGCCCTAATCCGCGGAAAGATTGAATACCAAAAAGACAAGGATCGTTACGGTTTTCTTGCAGATGAGGTCATTGATCTTGAAATGGCGGAAACCCTGATTGAAAAAGAAGATGCCCTTTCAAAACAAATGGAAAATTACCGCCTTGCCTGGGAAGAAACGGTTAAACTCAATCTGGCAAATGTGGAAGAAGCTGATCCAAAGGAAGACTACACCCTTATAGGAATCCTTAGAAACCTAAAACCCTTCCATACCAAAAACGGCAATGACATGGCTTATGCTGTTCTTTCTGACTATAACGGTGAAATCGACGTTACGATTTTCCCAAAACCCTGGACCGAAATGAAAGAAAAACTTGCAGATAACGTGGTTACTGCCCTGAAGGGAAAAATAAAAAATGATTCCTATAAAAACAAACCTGTCTTTTACCCTGATTCCATCTTGAGTATTGACAGGCTAAAAAAGAAAGTAGAAAAAAAATCTGTTCTAAAAATACCTGAACCAGCTCCGGTTGCCGAAACCGTAGCCGGTGAATTGCATATAAGGCTACAAAGAAGCGCGGCGGATAATGAAGAAACCTTGTACTCCATTAAGAATATTCTTGCTGACAATCCCGGCCCCACTCTAGTATTTATTCACGTTCCCTTCTCCAAAGGAGAAACGGTTATACGAACAGCAAGCCAGATCAGTGCCGCGCAAACTGCAAGAAATCTTCAACAATGTATGGGGATAGCAGAAGTTTGGGAGAATGAGAACTAAAGTTCTTTGAACTAAAGTTCTTTGGAGGTATTAATGAGCCAGATTATGAATATTTTAGGGACTGTTGTTTCTATATATATGCTTTTAACGGTAATAAGAATCATTTTGACCTGGTTCAGCGGAAATGTTAGGATTCCTGATGCATTATGCCGCATAACGGACCCTTACCTAAAGTGGTTTCGTAGGTTTACGTTCCTCCGCATTGGGCATATTGATATTTCCCCCATCGCGGCTTTGGCGATCCTGTCTGTCGTTAATCAGATCTTCTTTACTCTGGCACAATACGGAACGATCACCTTGGGAATCATTCTGTCTCTTGTTATCCAAGTTGTGTGGTCTGCGGTTTCTTTCTTCATCATCTTTATTATCATTATACTTGTGTTGCGGCTTATCGCGCTTCTTACAAACCGCAATACTTACAGTACTTTTTGGCGTGTAATAGACAGCATATCACAGCCCATACTCTACCGCATAAACAGGCTTTTGTTCAAAGGCAGAATAGTCGATTTCCGGGCAGGCATACTTGTCTCCATTGGAATAATGGTTCTGCTTTATTTATTGTTAATGATGGGGGTTTCTTTTCTGCTTGAACTTTTAGCACGGTTGCCAATATAAAACAGGGGCATAATGAAATTTTACCATAAATATTATGAACCAATATCATCCTATAAACCTGAGAAAAGGGAAATTATCAGCAGAGCGGAATCGGCCCTGATAATAAAGCCGCCGCACATAACGGACAGCATTGCTCCTGACAGCGCAGGAGGCAGGCATGACTTTTTTTCTCAGGCTGACTATTCCTGGCCGGATCCCAATACTTCCGATGGTTTGCCCTTTATTAACAGGGATGGGGAATCATACCCGGGAGCGTTCTTTGAACACCGCAAGGCAATGCGTAGAATGAGGACCAGTGTCGCATACTTTACAGCCGCCTATACTTTTACAAAGGATGTCAGATATTCCAAAGCGGCCTCCTTATGGCTTAAGGAATTCTTTCTGGACGAAGAAACAATGATGATGCCCAGCCTGCTGTATTCTCAGGCCATTTTAGGCAGATGCACAGGCCGCGGGATCGGCATCATTGATACGCTGCATCTGATTGACGTTCCTATATGCGCCGATATACTCTTTGAAAACGGTCAGATGGATGGGGCAATTTACTCAGGTCTAAAAGATTGGTTCTCAAAATACCTTAACTGGATTTGCACTCATCAATATGGAATTGACGAAATGAACACCAAAAATAATCACAGCGTGTGCTGGCTTGTCCAAGCTACCGTATTTGCGCGTTTTTCAGAAAATGATGAGGTCCTTGAAATGTGCATATCTCGCTACAAAAATACCATACTCCCCAATCAAATGGCTGTTGACGGTTCATTCCCATTAGAATTGGAAAGGACAAAGCCCTACGGGTATACCATATTTGTTTTAGATAACCTTGCCACATTATGCTATTTATTGTCTACTCCAAAAGACAACTTATGGGAATTTACACTGCCTGACGGGAGAAACATGAAAAAGGGCATTGATTATTTATACACGTATTTGGACGATAAGACGATCTGGCCCCATAAGCATGACATTGCCTGTTACGATGAATGGCCTGTTGCCATGTCTTTTATGCTCTTCGCTGCCGCTTCTTACGGTGAAAGCAAGTGGCTGGATTTATACTCAAGGCTAGAAAAATTTCCAAATAATGACGAAGTTAGGCGGAACACCGCAATACGTGTTCCCTGGTTATGGATTTATCCTTATAATGTTTATTAGGAGGCTAAATGGCGTTTCCCAGAACAACTGTCGCAGGGGTATCTCTGCCAAGGCTTTTAATCGGGTCTAACTGGATTTTCGGTTGGAGCCATAGAGGGCACGCGGCTGACCTTTTTATAAAGGAGCAGCACTCCACGGTAGATGCCACGCTTTCTGTGCTTAACGCTTTCCTGGAATACGGCATTGACGCCTGGATGGCACCGTTTTCATCCCATCCTGAAGCACTGGACAGAATAAAGGACATTCAGGACAAAATCGGGAAAAATCTTATCCTCATTGATACACCCATTCTTAACATGGATGATAATACCGCAGCGCGGAAGGAAGCAGAGGCCATTGTCAAAACAAGCAAAGAGATCGGTTCCACTTTCTGCCTAATCCATCATTCCTGTTGCGAACAACTGGTAAATAAAAATAAGAAAACTATTGACCGCCTGCCGGATTACACAAAAATGATCCGTGACGCAGGGCTCATCCCCGGCCTTTCCGCGCATATGCCGGAAATCATCCAGTACAGCGATCATAACGAATACGATGTGGAAACATACATTCAAATTTTCAACTGCCTGGGCTTTCTGATGCAGGTCGAGGTTGAGTCGGTTATACGTATAATCCACGACGCAAAAAAACCGGTAATGACCATTAAACCCATGGCCGCGGGCCGCACCACTCCGTATGTGGGCCTAACTTTTAACTGGAACGTGCTCCGCCCCCAGGACATGATTACCGTGGGCTGTTTAACTGCGCACGAAGTTCATGAGGATGTAGAAATATCGCTTGCCGCCCTAGAACACAGGCTGCCCAACATGGAAGGCCGGAGCAGTCCGGCGAAACAAAGCATTATCAGGTAGCATTACGCAGGCGTGCCGAAAAGACCCTCCCTGTACGCGCCAATGTACTCCATGCACATTTCGTCATGCCCCAATAGGGCTTCTGCGGCGTAGATAAGGGCCAGCATATCTTCGTTGGTGGGATCGATGATGGCGCTGTCCATGCCCGCGCCCATGCAGAGGATAATAAATCCTCTGTTTATGAACTTGCGCATGGGCAGATTAAAGCTGATATTGCTCGCGCCGCTGGTAATATGCACGGCTGGGCAGATTTCCTTGACTGCCCTGATGGTTTCGGTAATTTTCGAGATGCCTTCTTCTGAGGTGCAGAGCATTTCTACCACCGGGTCAACGAAGATGCGGGATGGGTCTATCTTAAAGGCTTCTGCTTTTTTAAGAATTTCTTTGAAAATGTTTACCCTCTGGGCAGAGTCCTGGGGAATTCCAGAGTTATCGCAGAGCAGGGCGACTACATTCCATTCGGTTCCAGCGATGATCGGAAAAACCTGGTCGATTTTGTCCCCTTCCATAGAAACGGAATTAATGATTCCGGGCTTCTTGCAGAACTTGATTGCGTCTTTGAATACGCCCGCATTCGGGCTGTCTAGGCTTATCGGCAAATCGGTTTCTGCCTGCACAAGGTCAACCAGCCACTTAAGGGTTTCCAGTTCTTTCTCCGGGGAAACCGAGGCACAGACATCAAGGTAATTGGCCCTGGCCGCGGCCTGTTTTCTTGCCAGGGAACGTATATATTTTTCATTTTTTTCGGCAATTGCCGTAGCCGTTTTAGGGATGGAGCCGTTTATCTTTTCACCAATGATAATCATGATTGTACCTCTTGGCTTATAGTTGATCTCTTTTTTTCTTCTGTCAATTCCCTGCAAAGCCCTCTATTCAAAATGGAAATTCCGTTGCAAAATATACGTAGGAGGCTGCCATGAACGAAAGCTGTTATGGATGTTCAACCTGTGCAAGTGCCGATAAAGTTCTGGAAAGTTTTATCGCAAAATTACCAATGGAGACTTCCCATCATAGGGTGGAAGGCCAGTCTACAAAATGTGGATTTGGTTTGCAGGGGGTGTGCTGTCGGCTCTGCGCCAACGGGCCCTGCCGCATCACTCCGAATTCGCCAAGGGGCATTTGCGGTGCAAGCGCGGATGTCATGGTAACGCGGAATCTTTTGCGAGCTGTGGCATCAGGTTCTGGCTGTTATATTCATGTGGTGGAGAATACGGCTCTCAACTTAAAGTATACCGCAATGGAAAAAGGCGAATTAAAAGGACTTGGCGCGTTGGAAAAACTGTGCGGCATATTTGGTATTTCCGGCAGCGACAATCATGAAAAAGCCCTAAAGGTTGCGGACGCGGTATTAAACGATTTGTATAAGCCTGAATATGTAAAAATGGAACTTGTGGAAAAAATGGCTTATGCTCCCCGGCTAAAAGTCTGGAAGGAATTGGGCATAATGCCCGGAGGTGCAAAAGGCGAAGTCTTTAAGGGAGTGGTCAAGTGTTCCACCAACCTAAACTCTGATCCGGTGAATATGCTTTTAGACTGCCTAAAACTGGGTATTTCTACGGGCATTTACGGCCTTAGCCTAACTAATCTTTTGAATGACGTGCTTCTGGGAGAACCTGAAATACGCATGGCCCCGGTGGGATTACGTGTCATTGATCCTGACTATATCAACATTATGATAACCGGCCATCAGCATACCATGTTTGTGGATCTGCAACAGAAGCTGGTGAAAGCTAATGCTGTAGAAAAGGCAAAGGCGGCCGGGGCTAAGGGGTTCAAGCTGATAGGCTGTACCTGCGTGGGCCAGGATTTGCAGCTTAGGGGCGTACATTACGTGGATATTTTCCCAGGCCATGCGGGAAACAACTATACCAGCGAAGCCATTCTTGCCACCGGCGCAATTGACGCAGTGCTGTCTGAATTCAACTGTACCCTGCCGGGTATAGAGACTGTTTGCGATGAACTATTTATCAAACAGATCTGTATTGACGATGTGGCGAAAAAGGCAAACGCCGAATACAAAGCTTTTGTATTTGCCGAAAGAGCAAAGCACAGCGAAGAGATCATCGATGCTATTGTCAGGACATATAAGGAGAGGCGACCCAAAGTTAAGCTGAACCTCCTGCCCGATCACGGCAACAGCAATACCCTAACCGGGGTAAGCGAAGGTTCGCTAAAGAAATTCCTTGGCGGAACCTGGAAACCTCTGGTGGATTTAATTGTGTCAGGTGATATAAAGGGCATTGCTGGAGTGGTAGGCTGTTCCAGCCTGGTTGCGGGCGGACACGATGTGCTGACCGTGGATCTGGTCAAGGAACTTATTGCTCGTGACATTATTATCCTTACAGCAGGCTGTTCTTCTGGCGGTATTGAGAATTGCGGCCTGATGGTTCCGGAAGCCGCGGAGTTTGCGGGACCTAAGCTAAAAGCTGTCTGCAAGAAACTGGGTATCCCGCCTGTGCTGAATTTCGGTCCCTGTCTTGCAATAGGTCGGCTGGAAATGACAGCTACGGAGCTTGCGGAAACGCTCAACATCGATATACCTCAGCTTCCCTTGGTACTTTCCGCAGCGCAAT
Source organism: Treponema sp. (assembly GCA_031254385.1). Next base: position 16,220 of record JAIRUO010000072.1, read on the forward strand.
GGCTGGAAGAACAGGCCCTGGCAGACGGATGTTTTGGCCTGGCTTTGGGCCTCCCGTTGCATTTGGGCCTTCCTCCCTTTGTTACCGGAAGCAAAGTGGCAACCCAGGTTTTGTGCCAGGATATGAAATCCCTTACCGGCGGCCAGGTCATCATAAACGCCGATGCAAAAGAGTCAGCGGATATCCTGGAAAAGATCATCCTGGAAAAACGTAGCGCCCTGAAGATTTAGGGGGAACCATGAAACGGATTTTTATTGACAGGGATAAATGCGAAGGCTGCAAGAATTGCACACTGGCCTGTATGCAGGCCCACCGTGAAAAGCTGGCACTTGAAAGCCGGACAGCCAGTTCTGCCGGGACGCTTTACGACCTTGACCTTCTTGATCCCAAAACCGAAGCGCGGAACGAGATAGTCGCTGACGGGAAAGGCGGATATGTTCCTCTCTTTTGCCGCCATTGTTCATTGCCGGAATGTGCGGGAGCGTGCATGTCAGGGGCCCTTAAAAAAGAAACCGGAACCGGGCATATTCAATATGAAGAAAAGCGTTGCGGAACCTGTTTCATGTGCGTTATGAGCTGTCCCTACGGTAACGTAAAGCCGGACTTTGCGAGCAGAAGCAAAATCCTCAAATGTGATTTTTGCAAAGATGATGATCTGGGGCCCAACTGTGTCAGGGCCTGTCCTACAAAGGCCCTTTATGTTGAAGAAGTGATGGCGGGGGTATAGTGTATGAAGCACATAATCATAGGCGCGGGAGCAGCCGGAATAAGCGCGACCAGAACCATATTAAAGGAAAAACCGGAAGATACTGTTGTGATTATTTCGCAAGACGAGGAAGTTTATTCACGCTGTATGCTTCATAAATTTATTTCTGGCGAGCGCAGTGCGGAAAGCATAAACTTCATCAATGACGATCTTTTGAAGTCCCCTCAGATTCAATGGATTAAGGGCAAAACCGTTACGCGCCTTGACAGCGCGGCAAAAACAGTTTATGCGGGCGAAGAGGCTCTGGTTTCCGGAGAAACTATTCTGATTGCCACAGGGGCAAACAGCGTAACGCCTCCCATTGGCGATCTTAAAACTGCAAAGAATGCCTTTGGCCTCCGTCATCTTTCTGATGCCCGATCCATCGTAGAATCCGCAAAGAACGCAGAGAAAATCGCGGTTATTGGCGCGGGCCTTGTCGGCCTTGACGCTGTATACGGCATCCTTGAAAGCGCAAATGCCGCGAAAACAGCGCCGGAGATCACGGTCATAGAAATGGCACCGACTATTCTGGCAATAAACATTGACCCACGTGCAGCAGAGGCCTATCAAAAACTCTTTGAGCAAAGGGGCGTTAAGTTTTGTTTGGCATCAAAAGTTGTAAACACCAAGAGCTCGCAAGGGAATATTACGGCAATTGAACTTGAGGGTGGAACGCTAGTCCCCTGCGATATGGTAATTGTTGCCGTAGGCGTCAGGCCAGCCGTTGCCTTTCTTGAGGGGAGCGGCGTGGAATTGACTGAACGAAAGGCCGTAAAAACAGACGATTTTTTAGCGACGAATGTTCCCGGCATTTACGCCGCCGGAGATGCTGCCGGCCTTTCCGGTATCTGGCCCAATGCCCAGAAACAGGGCGAAATGGCAGCCTACAATATGACAGGTACAAAATGGGCTTATGATGACCGCTATTGCCTAAAAAATACAATTAACTTCTTTAGCCTTCCTTGTCTGTCTCTGGGAGAAATAAACCCACGGGAAGGGGATCAATGCCTGATAAGGGAAGATCGCGGCAATTATAAAAAATTGATAATCCGCGACAGCATCCCCGTGGGAATTATTCTTCAAGGTGAAATAGGCGGATCAGGCTTCTGGCTTCAGCTTATAAAAAATAAAATCCCTGTAACGAAGCTAGGAAAATCACCCTGGAAAATAAGTTATGCGGATTTCTACGGAATAGAAAGCACGGGCGAGTACAAGTACGTCGTGTAACCTTTCTTCCCTACTCCCTACTCTTATCCCTGACCCAGTGCTGGATAATGGAATCCAGGAGCATCACATTGAAAGGCTTGGGTAAGAACGCGCTAAATCCGTTGTCTAAAAACATCTGCTCATTTCCGGCAACGACATTCGCGGTCAATGCTATGATCGGTATGTTCTCCGCGTATTTTGTGCCTAAGGAGCGAATCAGCTTAGTCGCTTCTATGCCGTCCATTCCCGGCATCATGTGATCCATAAAAATGGCGTTGTATATTGGCTCTCCTGCGCTAATGCGGTCAAGGGCCTCCTTTCCAGATAGTACACATTCTACATGCATCTTGTATTTACCTAACATCCCGGCTGCTACGTCCAGGTTGGTTGGGAAATCATCCACCACCAATACCCTGGCATAGCTTAAATCAGGCCGCACCAATTTTTCGTTCACACTCTTTTTCTTATCGGAATAACGGAATTTTCTTAAGTTCTCTACGGTTTCTTTGCCTAGCGGCTTATAGGCAACAAAGCCCTGGCGTATGCGCCCACGGAAGGTGGTCCCCTTGCCGTACTCACTTTCCACAGAAATTTCACCGCCCATCATCTCTACAAATCTTTTAGTGATACTTAAGCCTAACCCAGTACCTTCAATTTCACGGTTGGCGCGGGAATCCACCTGATTGTAATCGCTAAAAAGTTTCGCCATATCTTCTTCGCGTATGCCGATTCCCGTGTCGCTTACGTAAAAGGAAACCCACAGATCCTCCCCCGCTACTGTATTGGCCAAGCCCTCGTGTTGGCTTTTGAAGCCTAAGCAAATTGTTCCCTCTTTAGTAAATTTACAGGCATTACTTAAGAGGTTATTCAATATCTGTTTTAGGCGCAGGTCATCGCCGAAAAGACTTGAAGGCAGTTCCTCGTTAATGTCCAGTTTGAAGCTTATGGGTTTTTCTTCAATGCCGATCATGTTGAGCGTGATGATATCATTAAGTAGGCTGGCGACATCATACTCTACCGGATTCAATTCCAGCTTGCCCGCTTCAATCTTGGAAATATCAAGCACGTCGTTGATGAGCCCCATTAAGGTAGTGCCTGCAGTGTTAATTTTCTTTATCGTCTCTATGGTATTACCGGGTACATCGTTCTCTTCGAGAAGCAAATCCGTAAGCCCCACGATTACGTTCATGGGCGTACGCATTTCGTGGTTCATATTTGCAATAAAACGGCTTTTTGCCTCGGAAGCCATCTCCGCTTCCGCATAAGCCTTCATCGCTTCGGCAGAAGCCCTCTTCGCCACCTCCTCCGCCCTCTTCACTTCCTCCTCCGCGGTCCTGCGCTGAGTTATATCACGCGACATTCCCACAAGCCCGGTTACTTTGCCGTCTTGTATAAGCGGCGATTTTATTACCTCGAATGTCGCAATCTCCCCACTGAGGGACGGCACATTCTCTTCTGATACGATGACTTGTTTCTGATTAAAAACCAGTTCGTCCGTGTTGATAAAATGCTCAGTCATATTCTGAGTCATCCCCAAAGCGTCCTTGTTGTATTTATCGGCGGTATGAGACTTGTGAAGGCCAAAAAAATCTTCAAAGCTTTTATTACATCGCGTATACCGCGAATCTAAATCCTTACAAAATATATGATCAGGAGTAGTATTAAAGATTGCCGTAAGGGTGGAAGTCTCTTCAGCCACTAACTTGGCAAGCCGTTTTCTCTCGTTGCGGCTCCGGTAAAACATGAACAGTATTAAAGCAAGTATGAACAAAGACAGGGCGATTGCGCTAATAAACCAGGGGCGCTGTTCCTTTAACAGCCTTGTCTGGTAATCGTAGGTTCTGGATTCCCATTGACCCACAATGGCGGCTATATCGAACATCATCATCGCTTTGTCCACAATGGAACAGAGTATAGCTTGATCCTTGTTAAATCCAAAAGTAGATCCATAAGAACTGTTGAAAACATAATTGGCTTTATAGTCCGAAAATTCGTAGTAATTGGTTATCGCGAGAACCCTGCTTCTGCCTGCCATAACCACATCCACTTCGTCTTTGTCCATCGCGAGAAAAGCATCATAAGTACTGCCATACTCCGTGATATAGGAAGCGTTCGGAAACCAAGCGCG